>SLKB01000169.1 GCA_007134805.1 Paracoccaceae bacterium | reverse complement strand
GGGTTCGTCCTGCGGCGCGCCCACTTGGGCGCCCAAAGCGTCACGATATTGCGCGGCGGCCGCGTCCAGATCCGGAACCGCGATCGCGACATGATTCAAACGGCCAATCATCCTGTCCTCCTGGCACCTGTACACGTCCTTATGCGGTTTCGCAGCGCATGACACAAGTGTTGCGCGCTGGGGCGCGACATTGCGGCACGGACGCGACTCTGCCGGTCATTGCGCTCGCTTAACTGCTTCTTAGGGAAGTTGCGGTGTGATGGACAAAGCTGCTTTGGAGGGATTGATGACCAGGGATCACGCGCACCCCGCGGCCCGGCGCAAGAAATCATGGCCCGATGTCGTCTTACGCGCCAGAATTCGCGGCGGAACCATGCTGCTGGTGGAAGATAGCCGCCTCATCAGCGCGTCCATCAGGATGATGTTCCACGGTTCGGGCGGACGCCTGCGCCGGGCCGAAACGATGCTCGACGCGCGGCGCCACCTGACGCTTTACATGCCAGATGTCGCGCTGATCGATCTCAATCTGCCCGATGGATCCGGCATTGACCTCATCCGGGAATTGGCCTCGCGCCGCTCAAAACCGCAATTGATCATTGCAATCTCGGCGCAGATTGACCTTGAATCTCAGGCGCTTGCGGCGGGTGCGGATCGGTTCATCGCCAAACCCTTCGCCAGCATTGCCCAGTTTCGCAATCTGCTCTCTCCGATCTTCTTCGCCGCTGCCGAGAATGCCGAAGGCCCGCACGTGCCCGCAACTGACACGATTGCCCTGCGCGATGATCTGCGCGTCGCGGCAGATCTGTTGCGCAGCCCGCCTGACGCGCAGCGCAAGGGCTTCGCGCTCGATTTCATCGACGGTCTGGCGCGATGCAGCAACGATGCCGGGCTGCGCGACGCTGTCAACGAGGCGCGCGAGACCGGCAGCCAGCTTTATCTGGTGCAGGAATTGCACCACCGCCTGGACACCCATCCTGTGATCTGAAAGGCGCGCACGATCTGGTCGGGGCTACCTTTTGCGCTAGAAATCTGAAGCGCAACAGGAGACGACCCATGCTACTGACCCGCCGCGCCTTCACGCTCGGGGCACTTGCCACTGCCGGATGCGCGCGCCGCCCGGCCTCGCCCGAGGGCCCGATTGAACCGATCACGCTGGAGCGCGCGTTCGTCGGGCGCGCCGTTGGGGCGGGTGTGTTCCGCGTCAATCTCATCGGCACCGAGCGGCGTTTCCGCGCACGCCTTGATGGGCGGCTCGCAGGGGATCGGCTGACCGTGGTCGAGGATTTCTTCTATGATGACGGCGAAGAAAACCGCCTGACATGGGTGTTCGACAGGGATGGTCCCGGGCGCTGGATCGGGCAGCGGGACGATACTGTCGGCACGGCTGAAGTGGTCGAGACCGGGCAGGAAATCCGTCTTTCCTACCTTGTCGATTTTCAGGCGGGCGATGATGTGACGCGCCTCGGGTTCGAGGATGTGATCTATTTCGGCCGGGATGGCCGCGTGATCAACGATGCTGTCGTGACCCGCTGGGGCCTTCCGGTCGGTCGGGTGCGCTTCGAGATCGTGCGTATCTGATTCGCGCCCGAGGGCGGTCGGATGATCGGGTCCAATGCCCGGCTGCCTTTGGTGCACGGCTCATGCATCCTCGACATCGACGAGATCAGCGATCTCCGGGCAGATAAGCCCAGCATGGACTGTGATCAGAATGAGCTTCGCATCAAGCGAATCGCCCTCAAGGGTTGCGTCTTCAAACCGCGCGTCCATCGCTTCGGCGCGCAGATCGCCATTGGTTTCGCGGAACGCCTCAGACCCGAGGATGCAGAACGCCAGAAGCTCTGCCGCATCCGCGAAAAACTCCGCGGGCGGGCGGATGTCCTCGGTCTGGAGGCGCACGACCACATGCTTCACGGCATCGGGCACAAGCATCGGATGCACGCCAGAGGCGCGCAACGCATCATCGAGCGCGACGATCGCGGCACTGCGCCCAAGAAAATCGAACAGACGAAACATGGCCCCACCCTAGCAGAGAGGGGCCTCCGCGCCACCGTTTTCGCGGCGGAGTCACCCGTGCGCGTCCGGATCTGCGCACCGGCGGGGTTTCGCTTTGCGCAAAAGCCGCTAGGCTGCTCCCGGAGTGCTGCGCACACAGCGGGCACAGCTTTGGAGGATCTGATCGCGCATGTTCTTGTCTGTCTTCGACATGTTCAAGATCGGGATCGGCCCCTCGTCGTCGCACACGATGGGGCCAATGATCGCGGCGGGGCGATTTCTCGACCATCTGCGCGCCCTGCCCTTCGCCGTGTCGGGCCTGCGCGCCAGCCTGCATGGCTCGCTCGCCTTCACAGGCGTGGGTCACGCCACGGATCGCGCGATGATCCTCGGCCTTGCAGGCTTCACACCCGAGGCCTATGACGCAGCCCGCGCCGATGCGACGCTTGATGAAATCAGACGCGTGTTAAAGGTTGATGTGCCCGGGCTTGGGCGGCTTGACTTCGATCCCAGGTCCGATCTGCAGTTCGACTATGGCCCACCACTGCAAGGCCATTCCAACGGACTGACGCTCATGGCCACTGATGCACAAGGCGATGTGATCGCGCGCGAGGTCTATTATTCCATCGGTGGCGGCTTCGTGCTGACCGAGGCCGAGCTTGCCACGCCAGATCGCACCGCTGGCCCGGCAGTGCCGTACCCGTTCGAGACCGCCGCACAGATGCTCGCCATGGCACGCGACAGCGGCAAGAGCATCGCCGCGATGAAGCGCGAGAACGAACTGGTTCTGATGAGCCCGCTCAAGCTTGATGAAGGATTGCGCCGCATCTGGCAGGTGATGCGCGACTGCATGGATCGCGGGCTCGAGGCCGGAGGCGTCTTGCCCGGCGGACTGAGCGTGCGCCGCCGTGCCGCCCAGATCCTAGCCGCCTTGCGCGCCGAACAGGGCCGCAACCTGACCGCACCGCATGTCATCAATGACTGGATCAGCGTCTACGCCATGGCCGTAAACGAGGAAAACGCGGCCGGAGGTCAGGTGGTCACCGCCCCCACCAATGGCGCCGCAGGGGTGGTGCCCGCGACTATCCGCTACTGGCTCGATCATGTTCCGGGCGCGAGCAGCGCGCGGCTTGGCGAGTTCCTGCTGACCGCAGCCGCGATCGGCGGGCTCGTGAAGCACAACGCGTCGATCTCTGGCGCGGAATGCGGCTGTCAGGCCGAGGTCGGCGCTGCGGCCGCCATGGCCGCAGCCGGGCTCGCCGCGGTGCTCGGCGGGCGGCCCGAGCAGATCGAGAACGCCGCCGAGATCGCGCTTGAACATCATCTCGGGATGACCTGCGACCCGGTGAAGGGGCTTGTTCAGGTACCCTGTATCGAGCGCAATGGTCTAGGCGCGATCAAGGCCGTGTCGGCGGCGAGCCTTGCGATGCGGGGTGACGGGCAGCATTTCATGCCTCTCGACAATTGCATCGAGGCGATGCGCCAGACCGGCGCCGACATGTCCGAGAAATACAAGGAAACCGCACTCGGCGGGCTGGCCGTCAACACTCCCAATTGTTGAGCGACGCTTTGCGCCAGATCATGCGACGACTCGCCCGAAGGATGTAGTCTGGGCACATGAAAGACTGTCCTGAAAAGGAGGTGCGCATGAGCCTGTTGGAAATTGAAGTCACCTGCCCTGACAGCGAAAGCGCGACAATCATCGCGAAGGCCTGCCTGCGCGCGCGCCTGATCGCCTGCGCCAATCTCCTGCCACAGGTCGAGAGCCTGTTCTTCTGGCAGGGCCAGGTCGATTCGGAATCCGAGACGCTGCTGCGCATGAAAACCCGCGAAACGTTGTTTGACGAGATCTGCGCCTTGGTGAAGGAACACCACCCCTACGAGTTGCCTGCGATCATCGCCTATCCTGTCACACAAGCAGGGCCGGGCGTGGCTGACTGGGTCGGCGCGGAAACTCAGCCCGCGAAGATCTGCGACTGATCCACGAAGCCCTTGACTTCGATAGGGTTTCCGGAGGGGTCGCGGAAGAACATCGTCCATTGCTCACCCGGCTGCCCCTCGAAGCGCACCGAGGGCGGTATCACGAAGTCAACGTCTGCGGCCTTCAGACGCTCGGCCAGCGCATTGAACCGCGCCAGATCCAGCACGAGACCGAAATGCGGCATCGGTACCATGTGATCGCCCACCTTGCCAGTGGGGGCATTGGCAAAGGGTGTGCCCAGATGCAGGCTGACCTGATGGCCGAAAAAGTCGAAATCGACCCATGTCTCGGTGCTGCGTCCCTCGGCGCAGCCCAGCGTGTCACCATAGAACGCCCGCGCCTCATTCAGATCGGTAACATGATAGGCGAAATGAAATGGCATCGGCATGCGCGCGCTTCCTTTTAACTACTGCCCCCGGCTAGCGCAGCTTTGCGTCCGGCTCAAGGCCCGGCACCTCTGGACGCGTCCAGATGCGCAACATATAAGGCCGCGCATGACCCACGCCTTGGCTGTCTTGCGGATGATCATGCGAATTAGCCTCCCGGCACTCTGACGCGCCCAGAGTGTCGGGACCGCACTGGCGCCTGCCGCTTGCCCCCTGACATCGCGAAAGTATCCGATCATGACCGAGACTGTTGACTACAAGGACACGCTGTTTCTGCCCCGAACCCCGTTCGAGATGCGCGCGGGCCTGCCCAGGCGCGAACCCGAATGGCTGGCGCGCTGGGAACGTCTGGGGATCTACGACCGACTTCGCGCAAACGCCACCGGCCGCAAGCCCTTCATCCTGCATGACGGCCCCCCTTACGCCAATGGCCATCTGCATATCGGTCACGCACTCAACAAGGTGCTGAAGGACTTCATCACCCGCAGCCAGCAGATGCTAGGGCGCGATGCGCGCTATGTGCCGGGCTGGGATTGCCACGGCCTGCCAATCGAATGGAAGATCGAAGAGCAATATCGCGCCGAAGGGCTCGACAAGGACCGGGTCGATATCGTCGATTTCCGGCAGGAATGCCGCCGCTTCGCGGAGGGCTGGATCGACATCCAGCGCGAGGAGTTCAAGCGCCTCGGGATCACTGGCAAATGGGACGACCCCTATCTGACGATGGATTACCGCGCCGAGGCTGTGATCGCCGATGAGTTCATGAAGCTGCTGATGAACGGCGCGCTCTACCAGGGCTCCAAGCCGGTGATGTGGTCTCCTGTTGAAAAGACCGCGCTGGCCGAGGCCGAAGTCGAGTATCACGAACACACGAGCCACACGGTCTGGGTGAAGTTTCCCGTTATCGCTGGTGGCCATGCGCCGATGCCACTTGATGAACCCAGCTATTATGACGGCGCCAATCAGGCGATCCTTGCGGATCAGTTGCACGGCGCGGCCATCGTGATCTGGACGACGACGCCCTGGACGATCCCGCAGAACCGGGCGGTCTGCTTCGGGCCCGACATTGCCTACGGGCTCTACGAGGTGACGGAGTTGCAAGACGGTGCGAAGGATGCGGTAGGCGCGAAACTCATCCTCGCCGATGCACTCGCCGAAAGCGCGCTGGACGCGGCGAAAGTCACGGCCCGCCGCCTGCGCGACGTGAGCGCGGCGGAGCTTGGCGGGCTTACCCTCGCCCACCCCCTGCGCGGTGTCGTGGGCGCACAGGGCGAGTGGGATTTCAATGTCCCCGTGCTGCCTGCCGATCATGTCACCCAAGAGGCAGGGACCGGCTTTGTCCACACGGCCCCGAGCCATGGAGACGATGACTATCAGATCGGCCTGCAGCACGGCCTGCCGATGACCTATAACGTGCTCGAAGATGGCAGCTACCGCGCCGATCTGCCGCTGTTCGGGGCCGAAGTGATCGTCAAGCCCGATGGCAAGGAAGGCGGCGCGAATGTCGCGGTCATCAAGCAGCTTGCCTATGCGGGCGCGCTCTTCGCCAAGGGTAAGCTGCGCCATTCCTACCCGCATAGCTGGCGCTCGAAAGCCCCGCTCATCTATCGCAACACGGCGCAATGGTTTGCCGCGATAGACAAGCCTCTCGACGACGGCATGGGCACCTATGGCGACACGATCCGCGCCCGGGCACTGGCATCCATCGATAAACTGGTGACCTGGACACCCAGGACTGGACGCAACAGGCTCTATTCGATGATCGAGGCGCGACCTGACTGGGTGCTCTCGCGCCAGCGCGCCTGGGGCGTGCCGCTGACATGTTTCGTCAAGAAGGGCGCCAAGCCCGACGCCCCCGACTTCCTGCTGCGCGACCCGCAGGTCAATGCCCGCATTGTCGAGGCATTCAAGACCTCGGGCGCAGATGTCTGGTACATGCAGGGTTTCAAGGAACGCATCCTCCACGGGCTGCATGACCCCGAGGCCTATGCGCAGGTCTTCGACATCCTCGATGTCTGGTTCGATTCGGGTTCGACCCATGCCTTCGTGCTGCGCGACCGCGCGGATGGCAGCCCTGACGGGATCGCCGATCTCTATCTGGAGGGCACCGACCAGCATCGCGGCTGGTTCCATTCGTCGATGCTACAGGCCTGCGCCACCAAGGGCCGTGCGCCCTATCACGGCGTGCTGACCCATGGCTTCACGCTCGACGAGAAAGGCATGAAGATGTCCAAATCTCTCGGCAACACCGTCGCCCCGCAAGAGGTGATCGACGAATACGGCGCCGATATCCTGCGGCTCTGGGTCGCGCAGTCGGATTACACGGTCGATCTGCGCATCGGCAAGGAGATCCTGAAGGGGGTGGCCGACAGCTACCGCCGCTTGCGCAACACCATGCGGTTCATCCTTGGCAATCTTGCGGAGTTCTCCGAGGCCGAGCGCGCAGCCCCCGAGGAGATGCCCGAACTGGAACGCTGGGTGCTGCACCGTCTCGCCGAACTCGACCAGCAGGTGCGCGAGGGCTATGCGGCCTACGATTTCCAGGGCGTATTCCAGAAGCTCTTCACCTTCGCCACGTCGGACCTCTCTGCCTTCTATTTCGACATCCGAAAGGATGCTCTTTATTGCGACAGGCCGGACAGCCTGCGGCGCAGATCCGCGCGCACAGTGCTCGACCTGCTGTTTCAGCGCCTTTCCACATGGCTTGCGCCGATCCTGGTGTTCACGATGGAAGATGTCTGGCTCTCGCGCGGCGCGGAGCCGGATGGCTCAGTCCATCTGCAGGACTTCCCCGAGACGCCTGCTGACTGGCTCGATCCGGCACTCGCACAGAAATGGGCGGGGATCCGCCAGACCCGCCGGGTCGTCACCGCCGCGCTCGAACTTCAGCGCCGCGAAAAAGTGATCGGCGCCTCGCTCGAAGCTGCACCCATCGTGCATGTCACTGACGGGGCCTTGCGCGCCGCCCTGGCATCGGTCGAGTTTGACGATATCTGCATCACCTCGGCGCTGACACTTGCATCAGAGCCCAACCCGGAGGAAGCCTTTACCTTGCCGGACGTGCCTGGCGTTGCCGTGGTCTTCGCGCGCGCCGAGGGCGCAAAATGCCTCCGCTGCTGGAAGATCGCGCCCGACACTGGCACCCATGGCCATGCAGGGGTGTGCGCGCGCTGCGCAGGCGCACTCTGACAGCGTCGGGGCCGAGCCGATCGGCCCCGACTGCACCGCTTCAGAAGCGGAAGCTCATTCCGATCGTGACGAAGGGAACGACCCCGAATTTCCGCAGATCGTCATTGATATCAGCGATGCTCTGGTTGAAGGTCGCGCGGTCGTCGGGGTCGAGCGCCTGCTGGCCAGTGGTGCTCAGCCGCAATGTGGTGAGCCGCCCGCCGAGCTCTGCCATGACACCGGTATTGCCTCCGAAACCCCGCGAATAGCCAAAGGCAACCACTGGGGCGATGTGATGACGCTGCCGCAGATCGACATTGAATGTGCCCGAGTAGTCGATGTCGTCAAGGCGCGGACCTCGACCGTCCCCGTCACGCGATAGCCCCCGGCCGCAAGCCCGCCCGAGAAGCGGAACCCAGACCCGCCCAGCTCGTAATCGCCCATCACAGCAACGGAAGTGCTGCGCAATCTGGCGTCGATCGTGTTGCCGTCCAGCGTGACGTCCCGCGCGATGTGGTCGAGATAGACCGGCGTGCGCAGCCGGACATCATGCGGCACGCCGTGATCTGCGAAACTGATGCTTGGGCCAAGGTAGAGGCCCAGAGTGGAGAGCCCGCCCTCCAGCCGGAGATCCTGCCCAAGGGCCGGGCTCCAACCGGCAAAACCCGCCACAAGAAGCACT
>SLKB01000266.1 GCA_007134805.1 Paracoccaceae bacterium | reverse complement strand
AGTTCGACAACCTCATGATCCGACTGTATTTTCGGATAGCGCGAGAAGATGGCCGATGCCTCGGGCGCCTCGATATGCTCTTCCAGCGCAACAGAATTCTGCCGCCCCAGCCAGATCAATTCGAAAAGAAGGCACAGAAGATCCCTGTAATCTTCTGGGCTCCATTTCGGCCCCTTGAAGATCTGGGCGATATCGCGGCCGGTCGCCTTGATCGTCCCCTTGTCATTCCCGAGGATGAATGCCCCGGTCGCAGCGCCGCCGATCATGACCATCTCGAACGGCAAGGCCTTGAGAATAATACCCATCGTCCCGCCGGACCCGAGATAGCCCCCGAAAACCATGATCAGAACGATCAGAATTCCAACAATTGCAATCATGACTATTCCCAATGCGTTCGTTTGCGGGAGCCGCAATGCAGCCAGCTTCGGCCTCAGTTTCCCAGCGAGAGCTTAAGAAAGGCTTCCTGAAGTCTGAAAATTCAGTTCCTGGGTGTTCTTGCGTGCCGACCTGCAAGCACGGCGCTGATCGCATAGGCTTGCATGGGTTTTAGATTGGCCATCACTTCGCCCGCGAAATCAGGGCGCATCCGCGCCATGAAGCCCGCCGCAAATTCGGTATCCATCTCCGAGAACAATTGTGCGGCCTGAACTGGCTTCATGTTTTCAAACATGTTTGTGAGCAAGGTCAGATCATTCTCCGCAGCGCTTTCGGTCATCGTCAGGGTCGCCGCCAGGCGCTGCTCTGCCTGATCAAGGGCATCCATCTGACGCTTCAGGTCGCGCTCTGCCTCCTGAAGCAACTTCTGTCGCTCGACCAGCGCCTGCTCGGCCTCAACAAGCTGCGCCTCGCGGGCGCGCAACGCAAGGAACAGATCGGTGGGATCCTCGGGTGCTGGGTCCGTGACTGCGACCACGGGCTCATTGGTCCCGGGCTCGGCAGCGATGACTTCTGCCACACCCAGACCCAGACGCGATATCCCCGCCGTGAAGAAAATCGCGGCCAGCAGAACGAGGACAGGAGCTGCTGCGCGTGGGCGGGCAGAGCGGGTCGTCATCGCGCGCTCCCTGCCAAGTCACGCTGGCGGACGACCCGCTTGCGGGTTTCGGCATTCAACTGGGTGCCAGCGCGCCCGAAGGGTGCGAAATCCCCGTCAGGTGCAGCGTCGTCGGCAAGATCGCGCGGCGCAACCGCCGAGACTGCTGCGGGCGGGACCGGCAAGTTGCCCTGTCCCGCTGCCATAAGCAACTCAAGGCGACGGGCTGCGGATTCAGCCCGTTGAACCTGCGCCTGAAGCGCCGATTCCGCCTTGCCACTTGAACTTTCAGCAGCTTTCAACGCCTTGGACAGGGCATCGACCTGCGTCGAAAGGATCGCAATCGCCTTGCCGACATCCCCGTCAAGCCGCGTCAGCGCACGTAGCCTGCGTGACAACAAGAGGCAGTAGGCAGCTGCGAGAAGGGCGCCCACCGCAATTGCGAAGTCGGCCATGAGTCCCATAAGGTTCTCCTCAATTCAGGACAAATTCGGTAATCAGAAGGTCACGGATATGCCCGTCTCCTGCGATCAGTTGCAGCCGGCGCAGAATCTGAGCGCGCAGTCGCACCATCGCGGCCGGCTCGATCAGATCCTGGGGCTCGACCGCACGCAGATAGGTGTTGATCATGTCGAGAAAGCGCGGGTGAAGCCGTTCCATGGCGCTGAGCGACCCCTGGGCAACCTCGATTTTCGCCGAGAACCGCAAATGGCTTGCGCCGCTCTGGGGCGCAAGCGAGACGATCACACCCTCGATCGGAAGATAGTCAAAATTCGACGCGGCGCTGCTGTTGCGGGTGAAGCTCGACAGAGGGTCAAGAATCATGCCCGAATAGACCGCGAAGAAGCCAGCGCCGCCGAGAGTTACGGCGCCCACCAGACCAAGAAGAATTGGACGAAGACCACTTTTTTTCGGTGGATTTTCGAGAGACGGGTCGGCTGCTGGCGCTGCTTCTGACATGGTGAACCCTCAGTGATTTGGCTTCTTTTTTTGCCACAAGGTCACTAACCGAATGTTAAGCGATCCACAGGAAAGTGCGTCAGACGCTCTGGGGAGAATCCCTGTCGAAGGAGACATGACGTGCAACAGATCCTGACTCTGTGGAACGCGCTCGACACGAAGCGACGCGTGCTTGCGATCGGGGCCAGTGCGGCCATGTTCGCCGCCATCATCCTCTTGACGAAGGTCGCGAGCTCGCCCGGAATGTCGCTGCTCTATGCAGGGCTTGAAGAAGCCGCCGCTGGAGAGGTTATCCAGTCGCTAGAGGCACGGGGCATCGCCTACAATGTGCGTGGTGATGCAATCTTCGTGCCCTCTTCGGTGCGCGATGAGACGCGCCTGATGCTTGCTGCGGCCGGTCTGCCGACCAATTCGCACTCTGGATACGAACTTCTTGATTCGCTTACGGGTTTTGGCACCACATCGCAGATGTTCGACGCGGCCTATTGGCGGGCGAAGGAAGGGGAGCTTGCACGGACGATCGTTGCAAGCCCGCATATCCGGTCGGCGCGCGTCCATATCTCACAAGGCACTTCGACGCCCTTCCGGCGCGAGATTGCACCCACGGCCTCGGTCACGGTAACAACGACCGGTGCACAGCTCAGTGCAGCGCAAGCGCGATCGCTGCGGTTCCTTGTCGCTTCGGCAATTTCGGGTATGACGCCCGAAGATGTTTCAGTCATCGACGGGCTTGGCGGTCTGGTCTACGGACCCGAGAATGAGACGCAGAACTCTGCGCAGGGCGGCGACCGCGCCAAGGAACTGCGCCGCAATGTCGAACGGCTGCTCGATGCGCATGTCGGCCATGGTCGATCGGTCGTCGAGATCAGCATCGATACAGTGCGTGATCGCGAAGTCATTCATCAGCGCGAAATCGTCCCCGACTCGCGCGTTGCGATCAGCAGCGAAACCGAGGAGAGCAGCTCGAGCAGCACCGATACCCGCGCGCAGGGCGTGACAGTTGCTAGCAATCTGCCCGATGGCGATGCGGCGAACGCAGAGGGCAGCGCCGAAAGCCGCGAGACCCAGACACGTCAGCGCACGAATTTCGAAGTTTCCGAGACGCGGCGCGAGATCGAGCGCCAACCCGGCGCGATCCGCCGGATGACAGTTGCCGTGATGATCGACGGCATCCGCGAAGCGGACGAGACCGGAGCGATGATATGGCGCCCGAGATCCGAGGCCGAGCTTGAAGCGCTACGCGAGCTCGTTGCATCTGCTGTGGGGCTCGATGAGGCGCGCGGCGATCAGATCACCCTGCGCTCGCTTCCTTTCGAGCCGGTCGCCGCTCTTGGCACGGAAGCCACGCCAAGCCTGTTCTCGCAAGGCAGTCTTGATGTGATGACCTTGCTGAAATGGGCCTTCTTGCTGATGTCCCTGCTCGTTGTTGCCCTGTTCATCCTGCGCCCGATCCTGCAGGCAGCCGCGCGCAAGCCCACGGATCCGCAACTCGAAGGCCCCTCGCCCTTCAATGCCAAGGCCCTCCTTGCCAATGACAGCGCAGGCCGGATGTCGAATCCGTCAGGTTCGCGGGCTGAGGGTGATGACGATGACAGCGCGCAGGACGATGACCCGGTCGACCGCCTTCGCCGGCTCATCGAACAGCGTGGGGATGAGTCGGTGCAGGTGCTGCGGCATCTCATGGATCAGCGGAAGGAGACATCATGAGCCGCGCATCCCTGAAACTCGAGGTTTTCGAGACAGCCCCCCTGACCGAGGAGGCAGGCTATCTCGACCCACACCAGGCTGTGCAGCTGCGCGATTCTGCCTTTGAAGAAGGCTACGCTGCTGGCTGGCACGACGCTTTGGAGCAATTCCGCCAGGAAGACGATCTGCGTCGCATCGCCGCTGAGGAAGCCCTGCAGACACTAAGCTTTACGTATCATGAAGCTCTCCAGAGTTGCGAGGCGTCGGTCATGCCGCTGATCGAGGCCATCATCGGCAGCGTATTGCCCGAAGCTTTGCGCAAGGGCGTCGCATATTTCCTAGCCGAAGAGTTGCGCGCCCTGATCACGACGCATGCAACCTGCGAGATCACGTTGAAATGCGCACCCTCGGCGCGCAGAACCTTCGAGCCCGTCATTGCCGGGTTTCAGCGGCTTGCGATCACTCTCGTTGATGAGCCGAGCTTTTCCGACGCACAGGTCGCGCTGTCCATCGGGCCTCAGACACGGGTCATCGACCTTGACCAGTTGCAGGACCGCCTGAACGCACTTTTCATGAGCGCCTCGAGCGCCTCTTCACACAAGGAGTCCGTCCATGGACACAAGTGAACTCAACAGCGGCATCCTAAACCAGGTCCCGATCGAGGTGACGATCAGTGTCGGGCGTGCACGGCCAAAGGTGCGTGAGCTCATGGCGCTGCGGCGCGACTCTGTTCTGGCTCTGGACCGGCGTGTCGATGACCCGGTCGAACTCTATATCGGCGAAAAACTGATCGCCCGCGGAGAGCTCGAAGAGCTTGAGGGCGAACAGGCCGGATTTCTCGGCGTCCGGCTGACCGAAATCATCGACTTGCGCGAGGCGCTCTGATCCTATGACGCGCCACGTTGCCATCCTGGGCATGGCCCTGGTTGCCTGGCTTCTTGCAGGAAGCCTCGGCGCTCATGCACAGGAAATCACCTTCAGCTTCGACGATGACGGCACTCTTGCGGTCCGGACCGTCCAGCTTGTGGTTCTGCTGACCCTGCTGAGCCTTGCGCCGGGCATTCTGGTGATGATCACCTGCTTTCCGTTCATCGTGACCGTGCTTGCGATCCTGCGACAAGCCCTCGGGCTGATGCAATCGCCGCCCAACATGCTGATCGTGTCGCTCGCGCTGTTTCTGACCTATTTCGTCATGGAACCGGTGTTCGTCGCCGCTTGGAAAGGCGGCATCGTGCCGCTGAACGACGGTGAGATCGGGATCGACGCCGCTTTCGTGGAGGTGATGGACCCGTTTCGGAATTTCATGGCCGCCCGGATCGATGCCGCGACTTATGATAGTCTCGCAAGCCTGCGCTCCGACACGACAGAGCCTCTTTCTGCCGATGCGCCCCTGTCGATCCTGGTTCCGTCCTTCATGCTCAGCGAAGTCGCGCGCGCCTTTCAGATCGGCTTTCTGATCTTCCTGCCTTTCCTGATCATCGATCTTGTCGTGGCGGCGGTTCTGATGTCCATGGGCATGATGATGGTGCCGCCTGCAATCGTCTCCCTGCCCTTCAAGCTTTCCTTCTTCGTCATCGCGGATGGCTGGCGGCTGATCTCGGAAGCGCTGGTGCGAAGTTACTTCTGATCCGGCTCAGTGCTCGGGCGCTTTGGCAAAATCGAAATCATCGAGTCTCTGCCCGCGCCGTGTGATCTTGTCTGCCGAGATGCGGAGTTCGGACAGATCGCCCTGAACCTGCTGGAAATGCGCCTCAAGTTGGGCAACACGCGTGCCCAGCCGGTCGGCATCCTGGACCATCAATTGCAACTCGCGGCGCACGGCACGCGCCTCGGCGCGCAACCTTGTATCCTTCATCACGGCGCGGAGCGTGTTCAAGGTCGCCATCATTGTCGTGGGCGAGACGATCCAGACCCGTGCCGCAAAGCCCTCGCGGACGACATCGGGCAGGTTCGCGTGTAACTCGGCATAGACCGCCTCGGATGGAAGGAACATGAGCGCCCCATCGGCAGTATGGCCGGGCAGGATATAGCGCTCGGCGATCGCCCTGACATGGGCGCGAATGGCGCGGCCCAGTGCGCGGCGCGCCTCACTGCGGGCACGATCATCCTCAGCCGCGGTCAGGGTCTGCCATGCTTCGAGCGGAAATTTCGCGTCAACCGCCAAGGGCTGCGCCATGTGGATCAGTGCATCGACGCGCCGTCCATTTGGCAGGCTCACCTGCAACGAAAAGGCATCAGGGGGCAGCGCATCGGCCAGCAATGCCTCGAGTTGCACCTCGCCGAAGGCCCCGCGCGCCTGTTTGTTCGACAGTATGTCCTGGAGCGAGAGCACATTGCCGGACAGAGCCTCGATCTTGGCTTGCGCCGCGTCGATCACATGCAGGCGCTCGCGCAACGCGCCCATGCTCGCGGCTGTCGCCTGCGCATTACCCGCCAGCGTGTCACCCATGTAGCGCCCCATATCGGCGAGCCGAGCTTCGACGAGCCCGATCACCTGGGTCTGCGACTGTGCCACCTGGTTCAGCCCGCCCGAAAGCTGCTGCTGGTTCTCGCTCAGGCTCGAGAGGCGCGTGTCCAGCACTGACAGCCGCCCGCCCAGCCGCCACAACAGCACAAACAGCACAATCCCCAACCCCAGCCAGAGGATCAGCGGATCGACCCGATCGAGCGTTTCAACGCTCATCGGCGGCCAAACAGCTTTTCGATCTCGGACAGCGGAAGCTCGACATAGGTGGGGCGGCCATGGTTGCACTGCCCCGCGCGGGGTGTCGCCTCCATCTCACGCAAGAGCGCGTTCATCTCATCCGCGCGCATCACGCGCCCGGAGCGGACCGATCCATGGCAGGCCATGCGCGAAAGCACCGCATCGACCCGCGCAACAAGCCCTTCGGATTGCCCCAGCCCGGCAAGATCATCGAGGATGTCGCGGATGAGCGCCTTCACGTCGATCTGGCCCAGAAGCGCAGGAGTTTCGCGCACGACGATCGTCCCGGGTCCGAAACCTTCGATGACAAGACCCAGAGCAGCAAGCGCTTCCGCATGATCGAGCAGGTCGCTGGCTTCGCTGTCGGACAGCGTTATGATCTCGGGGATAAGGAGCGCTTGCCCCGCGACCGCGGTTCGCTCTCGCTGGGATTTCAGGCGTTCATACACAAGACGCTCATGCGCGGCATGCTGGTCCACGATCACCATGCCTCGGGCGGTTTGCGCAACGATATAGTTCTGATGGATTTGTGCGCATGCCGCACCAAGGGGCGCATCGAGCGGCGCGGACATGTCTTCCGCTGGCGCGATGCGGGCGGATGGCGGAGGCGCGTCATGCCAGAATGCCGCAGCCTCGGCCAGCTCAGGCGCACGCGCGCCATGCGGCGAAAACCGCCCCGCATGTCCGCCATACTCCATCTGATAGCGCGCGTCGGGCGCGGGCCTCTGCATCGCCCCAAGCATGGCCGCGCCCACAGTGCTCGACGCGCGATGACCAGCCTCGGCCAAGGCGTGGCGCAGCGCAGACACCACCAGCCCGCGTACGAGCCCAGGGTCGCGGAACCGCACTTCGGATTTCGCAGGATGGACGTTCACATCAACAAGTTCCGGCGGACAGGTCAGATAAAGCACGGCGACCGGATGACGGTCTCGCGCCAGGACATCCGCGTATCCCGCGCGCAACGCACCCAGAAGCAACTTGTCGCGCACTGGCCGGCCGTTCACGAAGACAAATTGCGCGCCCGCAGATCCCCGTGAAAAAGTTGGCAGGCCGGAAAGCCCGCGCAGATGCACATTGTCCCGCGTTGCCTCGATACGCAGCGCGTTTTCGGTGAAATCGCGCCCCAATATCTGCGCAACTCGGCCTTCGACCGCGCTGAACAAAGCCCCCTGGGCTGCATCCACGCGCAGGATCTGGCGCGTGTCGCCATTCGAGACATCCGCAAGTGTGAAGCTGACAAAGGGCTCGGCCAGCGCGAGGCGCCGCATTGTTTCGGCAATGGCCTGTGCTTCGGCGCGGTCTGTGCGCAGGAATTTCAACCGGGCGGGTGTGGCATAGAACAATTCACGCAACTCAACGAGCGTGCCCTGTGCCGCAGCCTCGGGACGGACAGCGCCGATGCGCCCCCCATCGACAACGATCTGCACCCCGTCTTCGCCTTGCGCCCGCGATGTGATCGACAGACGGCCGACCGCCCCAAGCGATGGCAGCGCCTCGCCGCGGAACCCGAGGGAACGAATGTCGAGCAGATCGGCGCCGCTGAGTTTCGAGGTTGCGTGGCGGGCCAGCGCGCGGGGCAGATCCTCCGCCGCCATGCCATGGCCGTCATCGCGCACGCGGATCAGGGTCTTGCCGCCATCCGCGTACGCGACATCAATCCGATGCGCCCCGGCATCGAGCGCATTTTCAACCAACTCCTTGACTGCGGAGGCAGGTCGCTCCACGACTTCGCCGGCGGCAATGCGATTGATCGCAGCGTCGTCAAGCTGTCGGATTACCGGGCGGATATTGCGGTCAGGGGCGTTCATGCTACAGCATATAGCACGCCCACGCCGCGTCTGCCAAGT
>SLKB01000158.1 GCA_007134805.1 Paracoccaceae bacterium | reverse complement strand
GTGGTCTGCGGCGGCTTCGGCCTGCCGATTGCCCGCGACATGGCGCAGAAGGTGATCCTTGTCGCCTCGAACGATCTGCAATCGCTCTATGTCGCCAATAATGTCTGCTCGGCGGTCGAGTATTTCCGCCGCCTGGGCGGCAATGTCGGCGTCGCGGGGCTGGTGATCAACAAGGATGACGGCACCGGCGAGGCGCAGGCCTTCGCCAAATCCGTCGACATCCCCGTGCTCGCCGCGATCCCGCAGGATGACGACCTGCGCAAGAAATCCGCCAATTACCAGATCGTCGGCACCGACCAGAGCCAGTGGGGCCCGCTCTTCGCCGAACTGGCCGAGGCCGTGTCGCTCGCCCCTCCGGTCCGGCCCGCGCCGCTCGATCAGGACGGGCTGCTCGCGCTCTTCGACAGCAAGGACACGGGCGGCGATATCGTGCTGGAGCCTGCGACCGATGCCGATATGCGCGGCAAGCATGCAGCGCCCAAGGCCTCGCTCGAAGTGGTCTATGACGATGTCTGATCGCGAAGGTTTTGAGGTCGGCTATGACGATGCGGGCTCCGTGCGCATAGAGCGGGTGGAAGACACCCCCGGCGCACTGCCCGATGCGCCCGCCCCGGACGGCACCAGCTGCCACGCGCCTGCCGAGGCGATGGCCGCCAGGACACGCGCGGCCGGTAATGGCGCCATCCTCGATCAGTTCGCGGCCGACTACCCCAAGGGGCCCCATGACAAGCCCGAATCGATGTGCCCCGCCTTTGGCAGCCTGCGCGTGGGCCTGCGGATGCGCCGCGTCGGCACGATGCTGTCGGGCTCGGCCTGCTGCGTCTACGGGCTGAGCTTCGTCAGCCACTTCTACGGCGCGCGCCGCTCGGTCGGCTATGTGCCCTTCAATTCCGAATCGCTCGTCACCGGCAAGCTCTTCGAGGATATCCGCGACGCGGTCCATGAGATGGCCGACCCCGGCCGCTATGATGCGATCGTTGTCACCAATCTGTGCGTGCCCACCGCCAGCGGCGTGCCGCTGCGCCTTCTGCCGCGCGAGATCGACGGCGTGCGCATCATCGGCATCGACGTGCCGGGCTTCGGGGTCCCCACCCATGCCGAGGCGAAGGATGTCCTCGCCGGTGCCATGCTCAACTATGCCCGCCAGGAAGTGCTCGCAGGCCCCGTGCCTGCCCCTGTGGCCGGCCGCGCCGACCGCCCGACCGTGACCCTTCTGGGTGAGATGTTCCCGGCCGATCCGATGATGATCGGCGCGATGCTCGCCCCCATGGGGCTTGCTGCGGGCCCCGTCGTGCCCTGCCGCGAATGGCGCGAGATGTATGCCGCCCTCGACGGGCAGGCCGTCGCCGCGATCCACCCCTTCTACGCCGCCGCCGTGCGCGAATTCGAGGCTGCGGGACGGCCCATCGTGGGCTCTGCACCCGTGGGCGTCGATGGCACGCATGACTGGCTTGCCGCCATCGGCGATGCGATGGGCGTCGCGCCCGAGCGTGTGGCCGCAGCACAAAACGCCTTCCTGCCCGCGATCCGCGGCGCGTTGGCGAGCGCCCCCATCAAGGGCCGCATCACGCTCTCGGGCTATGAGGGTTCGGAATTGCTGGTCGCCCGGCTGCTGGTCGAAAGCGGCGCCGATCTCGCCTATGTCGGCACCGCCTGCGCCGCCTCGCGCTGGAGCCAGGCTGACCGCGAGTGGCTCGAAGCGCGCGGCGTGGTCGTCAAGTTCCGTGCATCACTGGCCGATGACAAGGCCGCCGCCGACGGGCTCGACCCCGATCTGGTGATCGGCACCACGCCCGTGGTCCAGCACGCCAAGCAAAAGGGCATCCCCTCGCTCTATTTCACCAACCTCATCTCGGCGCGCCCGCTGATGGGTCCGGCCGGGGCAGGCTCGCTGGGCGAGGTCGTCAATGCCGCCATCGCCGGCAAGGCCCGCATGGACAAGATGCGCGACTTCTTCGAGGGCGTGGGCGAGGGTGACACCGCCGGCATCTGGGAAGGCGCGCCCAATCTGCGCCCCGATTTCCGCGCCCAGCACCAGAAGAAGCTCGACAAGGCCGCCCGCGCGGCACGCGCGCAGGAGATGATCTGATGCTCATCCAGGATCATGACCGGGCCGGGGGCTACTGGGGTGCTGTCTACGCGTTCTGCGCCGTCAAGGGCCTGCAAGTGGTGATCGACGGCCCGGTGGGCTGCGAAAACCTGCCCGTGACCTCCGTTCTGCACTACACCGACGCGCTGCCGCCGCATGAATTGCCCATCGTCGTCACGGGCCTGGGCGAGGATGAGATGTCCTCGGGCACCGAGGAATCGATGGCCCGCGCCTGGAAAACCCTCGACCCGGCGCTGCCCGCCGTGGTGGTCACCGGCTCGATCGCCGAGATGATCGGCGGCGGCGTCACCCCGCAGGGCACCAATATCCAGCGCTTCCTGCCGCGCACCATCGACGAGGATCAATGGCAGGCCGCCGACCGCGCGATGACCTGGATCTTCACCGAATTCGGCATGACCAAGGGCCGCATGCCCCCCGAGAAGAAGCGCGAAGAGGGGGCTGCCCCCCGCGTCAACATCCTCGGGCCGATGTATGGCACCTTCAACATGCCCTCCGATCTCGCCGAGATCCGCCGCCTTGTCGAAGGCATCGGCGCCGAGGTCAACATGGTCATGCCGCTCGGCGCCCATCTGGCCGAGATGCGCAACCTCGTGAATGCCGACGTCAATATCGTGATGTATCGCGAATTCGGCCGCGGCCTCGCCGAATGCCTGGGCAAACCCTATCTGCAGGCCCCCATCGGCATGGACTCGACCACGCGCTTCCTGCGCAGCCTCGGCGAGCTTCTGGGCCTCGACCCCGAGCCCTTCATCGCGCGCGAAAAGCACAGCACCCTCAAGCCGATGTGGGATCTGTGGCGCTCGGTCACGCAGGATTTCTTTGCGACCGCCAGCTTCGCGGTGGTCGCCTCGGAAACCTATGCACGCGGGTTGCGCAACTATCTCGAATCCGATCTCGGCATGCCCTGCGCCTTCGCGGTCGCCCGCATCCGCGGCGCGAAAACCGACAATGACCGCGTCCGCGCGGATCTGGCCGCGAAACGCCCGCTCATCGTCTTCGGCTCGATCAATGAGAAGATGTACATGGCCGAGCTGAAATCCGGCCACGGCCCCGCGCCGTCCTTCATCCCGGCAAGCTTTCCGGGCGCTGCGATCCGGCGCCACACCGGCACGCCGATGATGGGCTATGCAGGCGCCGTCTATGTGCTGCAGGAAGTCTGCAACGGGCTTTTCGACGCGCTCTTCCACATCCTGCCGCTTGGCAGCACCATGGACGCGCACGAGGCCACGCCCGCCCATCTGCGCCGCGATCTGCCCTGGTCCGCCGAGGCCAAGGACGCGCTCGACCGGATCGTGGCCGAACACCCGATCCTGACCCGCATCTCGGCCGCGCGCTCGCTGCGCGACGCCATCGAGGCCGCCGCACTCGCGCGCGGCGCCGAGGAAATCGACTCTGATCTGGTCGCGGCCATCCGGCCCGATCTGACCCGCGCCTGACACACAGGAGGAACGACCCATGGCTGACTACACTGTCAACATGATGCCCAGACCCCGCGCCGAACGCGCGCAGCGCTGGGAATACCGCTTCTATTTCAGCGTGATCTTCGCGCTGGCGCTGATCACGGGGCTGATCACCTGGTCCTGGCGGCTCGCCAGCACGGGCCGGATGCCCGCGCTCGGGCCCATCGGCCGCGCGCTTGCCGATGCGCATGTGATCGCGCCCATCATCTTTCGCAGCTGACACCCTGTCCGCTTGCGCAACGCGAATTCCCGTAGGCAGGGCCTGCGGGAGAGCCGGAGCGGCCCACCCGGGCCACTTCGTCATCCCGGCCGCAGGGGGTGCGGCGTCAGTCTTACGATCCGGAGGATATTATGGCTGAAAATACCGACCTGTCTTTTACAGGTCTTACCGACGAGCAGGCCCAGGAACTGCACGCGGTCTACATGAGCGGGCTCTGGCTGTTCTCGGCCGTGGCCATCGTGGCTCATCTGGCCGTGTTCATCTGGCGCCCGTGGTTCTGAAGGGGATCAGGAAATGAGCAAGTTTTACAAAATCTGGCTGATCTTCGATCCGCGTCGCGTCTTCGTGGCGCAGGGGGTCTTCCTCTTCCTTCTGGCGGCGATGATCCATCTCGTGCTGCTGTCGAACCCGTCCTACAACTGGTTCACGATCGCGGCAGAGAAATACGATCGCCCGCTCGATTGAGTGATGCGCTGCGGGCAGGGCCGGCTTGCCCGACATTGCCCGCAGCCAATTTCCGAAACCTTTGACGGCCCCGAGGGCCGCCGAGCCTAGCGGAGGGAAGCATGGCGCTGCTAAGCTTCGAGCGCAAATACCGGGTGCCTGGCGGCACCTTGGTCGGCGGGAATTTGTTCGACTTCTGGGTCGGGCCGTTCTACGTCGGCTTTTTCGGGGTCACGACAGTGTTCTTCGCTGTCCTCGGAACGCTCCTGATCTTCTGGGGGGCAGTGCTGCAAGGCACCTGGAACCCCTGGCTAATCTCAATCAATCCCCCACCCCTTGCCTATGGGTTGGGACCGGCGCCGCTGCTTGAAGGCGGGCTGTGGCAGATCGTGACCATCTGCGCGACCGGGGCCTTCGTGTCCTGGATGCTGCGCGAGGTCGAGATCGCGCGCAAACTCGGCATGGGGCTGCATGTGCCCTTCGCCTTCGGGGTTGCGATCTTCGCCTATCTGACCCTGGTGGTGATCCGCCCGGTGCTGATGGGCGCCTGGGGGCATGCCTTCCCCTATGGCATCTGGACGCATCTCGATTGGGTGTCCAATGTCGGCTACACTTATGGCAACTTTCACTACAACCCGGCGCATATGATCGCGGTGACCTTCTTCTTCACCACGACGCTCGCGCTCGCGCTCCACGGGGCGCTGGTGCTCTCGGCGGCCAACCCGCCCAAGGGCCAGATCATGAAGACCCCCGATCATGAGGACACGTTCTTCCGGGACTTCATCGGCTATTCGGTCGGCACATTGGGCATCCACCGGCTCGGGCTTCTGCTGGCGCTGAACGCAGGCTTCTGGTCGGCGATCTGCATCGTCATCTCGGGCACGATCTGGTTCGATCAGTGGGTCTTCTGGTGGGATTGGTGGCTCGATCTGCCGTGGTGGAGAGACATCGCAGGAGGCGTCAATGGCTGAGTATCAGAATATCTTCACCCAGGTGCAGGTGCGCGCCGCCCCGGAAATGGGCATGGTCGAAGGCGTCGAGCTGGAAAACCGCACCACCACGGCCAGCTTCTCGAACCTGCTGGGCTGGTTCGGCAACGCACAGCTCGGGCCCATCTATCTGGGCGCGATGGGGGTGCTGAGCCTGGTCGCCGGTCTGACATGGTTCGTCATGGTGGGCCTGTGGTACTGGGATCAGGCGGGCTACAACCCGGCCGTGTTCCTGCGCGATCTCTTCTGGCTCTCGCTCGATCCGCCGGGGCCGGAATACGGGCTCAGCTTTCCACCGATGCGCGAAGGGGGATACTTCCTGATCGCCTCGTTCTTCCTGCTGATCTCGGTCCTTGCCTGGTGGGTGCGCACCTATCTGCGCGCCGAGGCGCTGGGGATGGGCAAACATGTCGCCTGGGCCTTCGCCTCTGCGATCTGGCTGTTCCTGGTGCTCGGCCTCTTCCGCCCGATCCTGATGGGGTCGTGGTCCGAGGCAGTGCCCTACGGCATCTTCACCCATCTGGACTGGACGAACCTCTTCTCGCTGCAATACGGGAACCTCTTCTACAACCCGTTCCATGCGCTCTCGATCGTGTTCCTCTATGGCTCGGCGCTGCTGTTTGCCATGCATGGGGCGACGATCCTCGCGGTCTCGCGCTTCGGCGGCGACCGGGAGCTGGAACAGATCGTGGACCGCGGGACCGCCTCGGAACGCGCCGCCCTCTTCTGGCGCTGGACGATGGGCTTCAACGCCACGATGGAAGGGATTCACCGCTGGGCCTGGTGGTTCGCCGTGCTCACCACGCTCACTGGCGGGATCGGCATCCTGCTCACCGGTACGGTCGTCGATAACTGGGCCGTCTGGGCCGAGCAGCGCGGCTTCCGTCCCACCTATGATTAAGGAGCATCGAGATGGCAGAGCATGACTATATCCAGGAAACGACCGGAGCCCGGATTCGCAACTGGATCCTCTACGAGATGCTGCGCGGGGCAGGCTATGCAGCCGTCGTCCTGGTGACGATCGGGGTGACGATCGGGGTGATCTATCTGGTGGGCCTCTTGCTGCCCGCCGAGAGCCGCGACGCTCCGCCGCCGATGCCCTTCAGCCAGATCGAAGCACCGCTTGATCAGGCAACAGCATGAGCATCGGGGCAGGGCGGGCCACTGCCCTGCCCCCAACAAGGTTCGAGCCATTCGCCGGTTCGGACGCGGGCAGTGACGCCCGGTTCCCTTTCCTGTTGGCGACAGGAAACTGGTGCCGTGCGGGTGCAGCCCCACGGCGCCTTTTTTCATCTGACGAACTCTTTTTTCGCCAGTTGAAAAAAGGCAACGCGCAGCGGCCGGGCTTTTTTCATCAGACGAAAAAAGCTTTCAAAAAACAAGAAAATGAAAGGGAACCCCATGGAAACGCTCGATAAACCGCTTCTTGACCGGGTCGCAGGCCCGGCCGATCTGCGCGATTTCTCGGATGAGGATCTGGCGGCGCTCGCAGATGAATTGCGCCTCGAGACGATCGAGACCGTCAGCCGAACCGGGGGGCATCTGGGCTCTTCGCTGGGGGTGGTGGAGCTGACCGTCGCCCTCCATGCAGTGTTCCGCACGCCTTTCGACAAGCTGATCTGGGATGTCAGCCATCAATGCTATCCCCACAAGATATTGACGGGCCGGCGCCACCGTATGCATACCTTGCGTCAGGAGGGGGGGCTCTCGGGCTTCACCAAGCGCACCGAATCCGAGTATGACCCTTTCGGCGCGGCGCATAGCTCGACCAGCATCTCGGCCGCGCTCGGCTTCACCATCGGGCGCGACATGGGCCAGCCCACAGGCGATGCGATCGCCGTGATCGGCGACGGCTCGATCACCGCCGGCATGGCCTATGAGGCGCTCAACAACGCCGGCGCCGAAGGCCGCCGCCTGTTCGTCATCCTCAACGACAACGACATGTCCATCGCCCCGCCTGTCGGCGCAATGAACAGTTATCTCAACAGGTTGAACACTGCGCAGGCCAGCTTGGGCGAGATCGCGCAGGGCTTCATGGCAGCCCTTCCCGCGCCCTTGCGC
The DNA here is from genome assembly GCA_007134805.1 of Paracoccaceae bacterium. Lineage (GTDB taxonomy): Bacteria > Pseudomonadota > Alphaproteobacteria > Rhodobacterales > Rhodobacteraceae > Roseinatronobacter. The sequence continues at coordinate 1,008 of SLKB01000158.1, read as the reverse complement.
GAGCAGGCGAAGCGCGCTCGCGCGCTCGCCGCCGGCGCGCCGCCCGACGCCACGATGTTCGAACATCTGGGCTTTACCTATATCGGCCCGATCGACGGCCATTCGATGCCCGACCTGCTCGCAACCCTGCGCCTCGCCCACGCCCGCGCCGAAGGGCCTGTGCTGATCCATGTGCGCACGGTCAAGGGCAAGGGCTATGCGCCCGCCGAGGCCTCGGCCTGCAAATACCATGGCGTGTCGAAATTCGATGTCGGCTCGGGAACCCAGAGCAAGGGGCGCGCCAATGCGCCGAGCTACACCTCGGTCTTCGGCCGCAGCCTGACCGAGCGCGCCGCGCGCGACCCCAAGATCGTTGCCGTCACCGCCGCCATGCCCAGCGGCACGGGCCTCGACATCATGGCCAAGCGCTTCCCCCGCCGCGTCTTCGATGTCGGCATCGCCGAGCAGCACGCGGTCACTTTCGCCGCCGGCATGGCGGCCGCCGGCCTGCGCCCGTTCTGCGCGATCTATTCCACCTTCCTGCAGCGCGGCTATGATCAGATCGTGCATGACGTGGCCCTGCAAGGCCTGCCCGTGCGCTTCGCCATCGACCGCGCGGGGCTTGTGGGCGCGGATGGCGCGACCCATGCGGGCAGTTTCGATGTCGGCTACATGGCAGCCCTGCCGGGCATGGTTGTGATGGCCGCAGGCGACGAGGCCGAGCTTGTCCATATGGTCGCCACCGCCGCCGAGCATGACGCAGGCCCCATCGCCTTGCGCTACCCGCGCGGCGAGGGCGTGGGCGTTGCCCTGCCCGAGGAGGGCGTGCCGCTTGCCATCGGCAAGGGCCGCATCGTCGCCGAGGGCGACCGCGTCGCCTTCCTCAGCTTCGGCGCGCATCTGTGCGAAGTGCATCTCGCGGCCGAGGAGCTGGCCGCGCAGGGCATCAGCGTGACGATTGCGGACGCGCGCTTTGCCAAGCCGCTCGACACGGGTCTGATCGACCAGCTCGCCCGCCACCACCAGGCG
>SLKB01000090.1 GCA_007134805.1 Paracoccaceae bacterium | reverse complement strand
GCACGTCGCCGCGTTCAAGCCGCGTGACGATGTCTTCCAGCCCGCGCAAGGCCTCCTCGAAGCTCATCTCGGCGACAGGTTTTTCGCTCATGCGCCTTTCTCCATCAAGACCCGGACATGCGCGGCGACCGAGGCGCCGAGCGCGGGCAAGTCATAGCCGCCCTCGAGGCAGGAGACCAGCCGTCCGTCGCAATGCCGTGCCGCGATGTCACACAGCGCGCCCGTGACCCAAGCGAAATCCGCCTCCACAAGGTCAAGCTGTGCGAGCGGGTCGTCGCGATGCGCGTCGAACCCGGCCGAGACCAGCACCAGTTCAGGTGCGAAACGGTCAAGCTGGGGCAGGACGCTGTCCTCGTAATTGCGCCGGAAGGTCGCGCCATCGGTGCCGGGCGCGAGGGGGATGTTGATCACATTGTTGCGCCCCCCCCGTTCCTGTGGTCGGCCAGAGCCGGGCCAGAGCGGCATCTGGTGGCTGGAGATGAAGAGCGCGCGCGGCTCGTCCCAGAGAAGATCCTGCGTGCCATTGCCATGGTGGACGTCGAAATCGACGACCGCGACGCGCGAGAGGCCATGCGCGTCCATCGCGTGGCGCGCGGCAATCGCGACCGTGCCGAAGAGGCAAAAGCCCATGGGCTTGTCGCGCTCGGCGTGGTGGCCGGGCGGGCGCATGGCGACAAAGGCGTTGCGCGCCGTGCCCGCCATCACCAGATCGACCGCGTGGCAGGCCCCGCCCACGGCGCGCAGGGCTGCAGTCATCGAGCCCGGCGAGACATGCGTGTCGGCGTCGAGCTGGTAGATCCCGGCGGCGGGCATCGCCATGCGGATACGCTCGATATACTCGGGCGGATGGCACAGGCGCAGGCGGGTATTGTCGGTCAGCGGCGGCTCGATGCGGTCGAGGGCGGCGAACTCGTCCGCACCGAGCGCGGCGTCGATCGCGGCCATGCGCGCGACCTGTTCGGGATGGCCGGGGGGCGTGTGATGCGCGCTGGCATCGGGATGGGTCAGATATGCAGTGCTCATGCGCGCGACGCTAGTCGATCGGGCGCGCTCGCGAAAGGGGAATTCTGGCGCGCGCGGCGTCCGAGGCGGCTTGCCCGACGCCGCTGCGGGTGGCACTGTGGCGCCCCGATCCGCCCGCAGAATGGACCCGCGCCCCATGAGCCTGACCCAAGACCCCGCCCTGAGCATGCCGCCCGAGGCGCCGCATCGCAGCTTCACTGATGCCGACGCGGCCGTGGCCTATCTGCAGGAGCTCTACAAGACCGCCGCCGGGTTCCTTGTCGCCGCGTTCGGGGACATCGCGAAGGGGCAGGGCGGCGCGCGGCGCTATCGCGCCTTCTACCCCGAGATCCGGCTTGTCACCACACGCTTTGACAAGGTGGACTCGCGCCTGAGCTTCGGCCATGTCTCGGAGCCGGGCACTTATACGACCACGGTCACGCGGCCTGATCTGTTCGGCCATTACCTGCGCCAGCAACTCGGGCTTCTGATCCAGAACCATGGGGTTGCGGTGAGCATCGGACCCTCCGACACGCCGATCCCGCTGCATTTCGCGATGGCCGGGCAGGGCGAGGTCACCCTGCCCGAGAATGGCGATCTGGATCTGTCGCTGCGCGATCTGTTCGATGTGCCCGATCTTGCGACCACGAATGATGATATCGTCAATGGCGAGCGGGTGCGCAACGCGGATGGCTCGGTGCCGCTTGCGCTGTTCTCGGCGCAGCGGATCGACTATTCGCTGGCCCGGCTTGCCCATTACACCGCGACCGCGCCCGAGCATTTCCAGAATTACGTGCTGTTCACCAACTACCAGTTCTATATCGACGAGTTCGAGGCCTTCGCCCGCGCGCAATTGCGCGACCCGCGCAGCGACTACACCTCCTTCGTGGGCCCCGGCAATGCCGTGATCACCGACCCCGAGGCGGCGCTGCCCGCGCTGCCGCGCCAGCCGCAGATGCCGACCTACCATCTCAAGCGGCCGCATGGTGAGGGGATCACGCTCGTCAATATCGGCGTCGGGCCGTCGAACGCCAAGACCGCGACCGACCATATTGCCGTGCTGCGCCCGCATGCCTGGATGATGGTGGGCCATTGCGCGGGGCTGCGCAACAGCCAGGCGCTGGGCGATTTCGTCCTCGCCCATGCCTATCTGCGGCAGGACAATGTGCTCGATGCCGATCTGCCGGTCTGGGTGCCGATCCCGGCACTGGCAGAGATCCAGATCGCGCTGCAGGACGCGGTGGCGCAGGTGACGGAACTGACGGGCTACGCGCTCAAGCAGATCATGCGCACGGGCACGGTTGCGACCATCGACGACCGGAACTGGGAGTTGCGCGACCAGTCCGGCCCGGTGGCCCGGCTGTCGATGTCGCGTGCGATCGCGCTCGATATGGAAAGCGCGACGATTGCCGCCAATGGCTTTCGCTTCCGGGTGCCGTATGGCACGCTGCTATGCGTTTCGGACAAGCCGCTGCATGGCGAATTGAAGCTGCCGGGCATGGCGTCGAGCTTCTACAAGACCCAGGTGGGGCGGCATCTGCGCATCGGCATTCGCGCGATGGAGTTGCTGCGCGACATGCCGCTGGAGCGGATCCACAGCCGGAAGTTGCGCTCATTCAATGAGACAGCCTTCCTATAGTGATGCATTTCCGCCATTTTCGCACGCGCTGGCGACATTTTATGCTCAACGGGTGATTGCCAGCCGTCGCCAACTAGGGCTAGATGCGCCACGACATAACCTGCAGGACGCGTGAGCATAACCGCGCCTGCTCCAGCTCAGGAGTGACGAATGACCGCAAAGCCGATGACCAAGACGCAACTCGTGGCCGCCCTCGCCGAGGAGATGGGCTCTGACAAGAAGACGGCCACTGCGGCGCTGGATGCCGTATCCGAACTGGTCATGCGCGAAGTGTCGAGTGGCGGCGCAGTCACTCTGCCCGGCATCGGCAAGATCATGTGCCGCGCCCGCCCCGAGCGTCAGGTGCGCAACCCCGCCACGGGCGAGACGATGACCAAGCCTGCCGACCGCGCCGTGAAGGTGACGATCGCCAAGGCTTTGAAGGACGCCGTCAACAGCTGAACCGATTGCGCGCCCGCCGCCCCGGCGTTGGGGCGCGGCGGGCGCGCTACTTCGGCGCCTTGTGCTGCGCGCGCCACAGCGCGAACAGACCCGCGCTCGCCACGATCGCAGCGCCCAGCGCAACATTCGGGCGCAGCACCTCATCAAAGACGATCAGGCCCAGCGCTGCGGCGAAGGGCAGTTGCAGATAGGCGAAGGGCTGCACGGCGCTTGCCTCGGCCACTTCATAGGCGCGGATCAGCAGGAAATGGCTGAGCGCCGATGTCGCGCAGAGAAGCATCATCCAGCCCCAGTCGCCCGGCACCATCGGCTCCCAGAACCACACCCCGAGCAGGGTCATCGTGACGGCCCCTGTCGTGCCGGTCCAGAAGAAGCTGACGGCCGCGCTGTCCTGGCGCGCGGCGCGGCGCGTCAGCAAGCCGTAGAGCGCGAACATCAGCGCGGCCAGCAGCGGCACCAGCGCGGCCGGCTGGAACACACCCAGGCCCGGTTGCAGGATGATCAGCACGCCCAGAAAGCCGATGCCGATCGCCACCCATCGCCGCCAGCCCACATGCTCGCCCAGCACGGGCCCCGAGAGGGCGGCGATCAGGAGCGGGTAGATCGCGAAGACCGCGTGGCTCTCGATCAGCCCGAGGAGCACGAAGCCCGTGACCATCACGCAGACTTCGAGCGCGAGCAGCACGCCGCGGAAGATCTGCAACCCCAGCTGGCGGGTCGCGACGGCGTGTCGGAACCCGCCCGCCATGCGCGCGGCCACCACGATGGCGAAGCTTGCGAAGAACCAGTAGCGGATCATGATGATCATGAAGACATTGTATTCGCCCGCCAGGTGCTGCGAGATGCCGTCCTGCATTGCGAAGACGAAGGCCGTGGCCGTCATCAACCAGATGCCGAGCGTGGTGTTCTGTGCGATCATGCCAGCCGGCCCGTGCTCATGTGCCGCTTGCGTCCGTAGCCGGGCACGCGTGTGACCGTGAACCCCGCCGCCGCCAGTGCGCGGCGCACATGGCCCGCGGCCGTGTAGGTGGCGAAGCTCCCGCCCGGGGCGGTGTGGCGGGCGATCTCGGCCATCAGCGCGGCGGACCAGAGTTCGGGGTTTTTCGCGGGCGCGAAGCCGTCGAGATACCACGCATCCGCGCGGCCCGACCAGCGGGGGAGAGTGTTGCGGGCGTCGCCCTCGATGATCTCGACCTGCAGGGGGCCGAGAGTGAAGGTGCGCGCACCGCGACCCCAGGCGGCGAGCAGGGGGGCGGCGTCGAGCGCGGGGAAAGCTGCAAGCGCGCGTTCCATGTCGGCGGGCGCGAGGGGGAAGGCCTCGAAGCTTGTGAACCGGATCGGGCCGGGGCTGGCGGCAAGCGCGTCGGCAGTGGCCAGCAGGTTGAGCCCGGTTCCAAAGCCCAGCTCTGCGATCTGGAAGCCGGCGCGCGCGCGCGCGGGCAGGCCATTGCCCGTCACGAAGACATGGCGCGTTTCCTCAAGCCCGTTCTCGAGCGAGTAATACGGATCGTCAAAGCGCGTTGACACCGGAACGCCGCTTGCGCGCCATGTCAGGGGTTGGCTCTGGTCGGGCATCGCGGGTTGCCTTATGCTTCGTGCGCGTCTGTGATGCGGAGTGCGGGCGGGAATGGCAATGGCCGATGTGACGATCATGGGCGCGGGGGTGTTCGGGCTCGCCCTGGGCTATGTCTGCGCGCGGCGCGGCGCGCGGGTGCGCGTGGTGGATCCGGGTGGCGTCGCCGCGGGGGCGAGCGGCGGGCTCGTGGGCGCGCTTGCGCCGCATGTGCCGGAAAACTGGAACGCCAAGAAAGCGTTCCAGTTTGACGCGTTACGCGCGGCCGAGGGGTTCTGGGCAGGGGTCGCGCAGCAATCGGGGCGCGATCCGGGATATGCGCGGCTTGGCCGCATCCAGCCCGTGACCGAGGAGGGGTTGGCGCGCGCGCGTGCGCGCGCCGAGACGGCCGCGCAGCTCTGGCAGGGCTTTGCGCGCTGGCGTGTGATCCGCGCCAGCGCGGCGCCGGGGCTGCGGCTCGTCAGCCCGTCGGGATGGGTGATCGCGGATGATCTGAGCGCGCGGCTGCATCCGCGTGCGGCAACTCTGGCGCTTGCCGGTGCCGTTGTGGCCTTGGGTGGGCAGATCGTCGCGCAGGGCGGCCCCTCGCGCGGACCGGTGATCTGGGCGACAGGCCATGAGGGGCTCGGCATGCTGTCGCGCGCGCTTGGCCGGAATGTGGGCGGTGGCGTGAAGGGGCAGGCGCTGGCACTGCGTTACTCTTGTCCGGGCGCGCCGCAGGTTTTTGCGGACGGGCTGCATCTGGTGCCGCATGCCGATGGCAGCCTCGCGATCGGCTCGACCAGCGAGCGGGAGTATGACGCGCCCGACACGGTCGACGCGCAATGCGACGCGCTGCACGCGCGCGCGCTTGCAATCTGCCCGGAGCTGGCCGGAGCAGAGGTGATTGCGCGCTGGGCGGGGGTGCGCCCGCGGGCGCGATCGCGCGCACCGCTGATGGGGCCATGGCCCGGGCGCGCGGGGGCGTTCGTGTTCAACGGCGGCTTCAAGATCGGCTTTGCCATGGCGCCAGCGCTGGCCGAGGTGATGGCCGATCTGGTGCTCGACGGGCATGACCGCATCCCGGACGGGTTTGGCACGCACGACCTCTAGCGGGCCGCTCGAGAAAGCAGTTCGGGCAATGCCCGTCGGGCAAGCTGTGCGCTTCCCGCTGTCTGATCGCGGTCCGGGCTGGTCGCCCGGGCGAGGGCTTATGGAAAGTGCGGGGTGGAACAGTTTCCGGTTTCGCATTTGAAAACGGGCAGGTGCGCGGCACTTTCGGCAGAAAGCCCGCGCAGGCAGGCGCATCTGCGGGCGGCGATCACCGCGCGCTGTGAGCTGCGCAGATCTGTTGCACCAGCGGACAGTCGCGCAGCGGCACTGAAATCTCGGGGTCATGCAGGATGTCGCGGCCCTCGGCCATGAGCGCGAGATAGGCGCGATATTCCGTCGCGTTGTTGAAATGCTGCCCGCGCGCGGCCTCGGCCCGGGCTTTCGCGTGGAAGTGCGCGTGATACTTGAAATGGGCGAAAGCCAGCGGACGCGGCGCCACCCGTGCCCCGGTGATGTAATGCAGCCCGTTCGAGAGCTGCATGAGCGGGTGGTATTTCAGAAGCGCGAACTTCTGCGCCACAAAGAGATCTGCCGCCATCGAGCCAGACGGCCCCGACAACAGCCTGTGGCGCAGGTTGCTGGTGACGGTTGCGCTGTTGCCCCAGGGGCCGCGGCCCTGCCAGTCGTCGCGCAGGGGCGCGCGGTCGATGTGATCGGCCTCGAGGAAGGGCGCAGTGGTGAAATGCGTCTGCGAGAGCGGGTGTCCGGGGTAGCAATCGAGCATGGAGAGCTTGACGGCCTCTGCCTGCGCGAAATCGGGCTGGGCGAGGAGCGCGGGAAGATCACCCGCGACATGGCCGCGCGCGTCCGGCAGATGCCAGAAGGCCAGCTCATCCGCATCGGCGACCAGCGACCAGCGGCCCGCGCGGAAATGCGCCATCAGCGCTTCTTGCCATGCCACGCCATAGTTGGACTGGCTGTAGGGCGTGTCGGTGGTGAACACGCTCACATCCGGCTGATCGAGCAGATGCTCGAGCGTGCCGTCATCAGAGCCATTGTCCGCGATCAGAAAGGCCGTGACCCCGAGCCTGCGGTAATGCGACAGGAAGTGGTTGAGCATGAAGCGCTCGTTGCGCATGACCGCCACGGCCGCGACCGCGGCCGCGCGCGCGGCCGACAGGCGCGCGGGCGGGCTGACGAGGTCGAGCGCGTCGCACGCCCAGCCAGTGCGCGCGGAGCGGAAGCTGGGCCAGATCTTCTGCGTGCGCGGCATGGGCTCTGCCAGCGCTGCGCGCGCCGCGGCCTGCGCTGCCCCGTCATCGAGATGCGCGAGCTTGATCGGGGCGCCGGCGAAGGGCAGGAAGCTCGATTCGTATTGCGACAGCGGGGGCAGGCCGGCCCGCGTCTTGCGGAAGATGGCCGTGTCGTAATTCGGCCCCTCGACGCGGATGCCGCGTAGCGCCAGCAGGTCGCCCACGAGCTTGTCTTCCATGAAGGAGGTCGCCTCGAGCGCCTGACCCGCCGGGCTTTCGGCCGCGTCGCGCAGCGCGTCCATGGCGCTGCGGGTGAGCAGATAGCCCGTGCTGCCATCGGCATATACCGCAGGCTCGGGCGATTTGTCGAGCTCGCCCTGCCCGCGGCGCGTGCACGCGCGGTCCATATGCCAGGCACGATCCATCTCGCCCTGCGCGCGCTGCAGCGGGCGCCCGTAATAATCGCAGCCGAGATAGCTCAGATCGTCGAAGAACGCGGGCACGTTCAGGAAGCAGTCATCGTCGATCTTCAGGAGCCGGGCAAAGCCGGTCTCGGTCCGGACCCAGTCGATGAGCGCGCGTGTCTTCTGCGGCAGGCCCTCGTAATCATCGGGGGCGTCAAGCGCGAGGATCGCGCCGTCGAAAGTGGTGCGCGCGGCGCGCGCATCGCGGGGGCGCCCGATGACAGTAATCAGCGGGATGCCGCGCGCGGCCAGCAGATCGCCCCAGGCCGCGCGGGCCTGCGCGACGCGGCCCGCAAGATTGGGCCGGCACGAGATCAGCGCGACAAGCGTATCGGCCAGCGGGTTCGCCGCCTGCCAGAGCGCGCGCGCCTGCGGGTCGCGGGGGCAGGGGGCGGGGCCTGCGGTGCCGAACGCTGCGCTGACCGGCTGTGTCAGCATCGGATCATCGCAGCAGGCCCGGAAGCGCATCAACGCATGCGCGAGTGCGGCGCCGTCCGGTGCGTGGTCCGGCAGGGCCCGCCAGGCGGCCGCCAGATGCGCGATGATGCGGCCGGCCTGATCGCGGTGCCCGCGCCGGTGCTGCGCCTCGGCCAGCGCCAGAAGTGCTGCGGCACCCAGGTTCCGGGTCGTCGGGCCCAGCATCAGGCTCGCGCGGTGCAGCACCTCGGCAAGCTCAACATCCGAGAGGGCCGCGCTGCGGTCGGGGCGCAGGAGCGCGTGCATCTGCGCGCCAAGCTGGCGCGCGGCGGCGCCGTAATCCGGGCGGGTCACATGCGCGGCGGCGCGCATCAGCCCGCGGCAGGCGGCCGCATGCAGGGCTGGCATCGCCGCCGCATCGTCGATGCACGCCGGATCGCTGCGCGGCAGCGCAAGCCAGCGCAGGGCAAGCTCTTCATGCTCGGCCGGCGCGTGATC
>SLKB01000067.1 GCA_007134805.1 Paracoccaceae bacterium | reverse complement strand
GAGCGATCGACTGCGAGGGCGATCTGATCGCGCCGGGATTGATCGAGTTGCATACCGACAATCTCGAACGGCACCTCTCGCCGCGGCCCGGGGTGGACTGGCCCCACGCCAGTGCCGTGCTCGCGCATGATCGCGAGTTGGTGAGGACGGGGATCACGACAGTCTATGATGCGCTGCGGGTCGGCTCGCTCGACCAGGAAGGTGCTGCGCGCGGCCGCCGCCGCTATGCGCGCAGGCTTGCCAGCGAGATCATGGAGATGCGCAGCCTAGGTGCCTTGAAGATCAGCCATTTCCTGCATCTGCGCGCCGAAATCTGTTCGGACACCTTGATCGATGAGTTGGAGGCGTTCGGCCCTGATGACAGGATCGGGATCGTCAGCCTGATGGATCACACGCCAGGCCAGCGGCAATTCGCGGATCTTGCGCAGTTGCGCCGGTATTTACGCGGCAAATACGGCATGACCGATGACGAGTTCGACCTGCATGTCGCGCAGCAGCAGGCGCTCGGCGCGCGGGTCAGGGCGCCGCATGAGGCGGCGGTGGTGGCGCATGCCCAGGCTCTCGGGGCCACGCTTGCGAGCCATGATGACACCACGCCTGCGCAGGTCTCGGCGTCTGTCCGGCACGGGGTCACTCTGGCGGAGTTTCCGACCACGCAGGACGCTGCAGAGGCCTGCCACGCAGCGGGGATCGCCGTGATGATGGGGGCACCCAATCTGATCCGTGGCGGATCGCATAGCGGGAATGTGGCGGCGGCCGATCTCGCCGCGACGCGCCGGCTGGATATCTTGTCATCGGATTATGTGCCCGCATCGCTCTTGCAAGGCGCTGTGCGGCTGGGCGAGGCCCTCGGCGATCTGGCGAAAGGCTTTGCGTCGGTGACCTTGGCGCCCGCGCGCGCGGGCGGCCTTGCCGATCGTGGCGCGCTGCGCGAGGGGCTGCGCGCCGATCTGATCCGCGTCTCCCTGCCCCGGTCCGTGCCGATGCTGCAATCAGCCTGGGTGCGTGGTGTTCGCGTGGCATGAAGGCGCGCGGCCGTCGCGAGGAAGGCGCAGGGCCCAGGGGCGACCAGTCGCCTTGCGATGCTCGCATCGGCATTGGTTGTACGGTGCGCGCTTCAGCGGCGTGATGTCCCATGGGCGCTTGTGGTAAGGCCCGCGCGTCCGCGGTGACCACCGACCCAGGCAAGAAGGCTGTTGCAAGGCTCATCATGGCGCCCGCCCGCTTACTTCCCGAGTGGAAAGGCGGCGGCGTTCGGCACTGCGGGGAACGCGCCCTTAGGGTGGTCGGTTGCCCTTAAGCGCAACTGCTGCATGCCATCTTGGCGATATGGACCTGCAAGATTTTCCACAGCCGTCTTGACCTTCACACTGTTGGAAGGCTTACGTGCTACCTGAATTTGGAACTTTACGAGGCCATCATGAACGCTCCAGCGACCCTTCCCGGCCAGCACAGGCTGGCCATCGCCGGCATGAACTGCGCCTCTTGTGTGGGTCATGTCGAACGCGCGCTATGCGCTGTGCCCGGGGTTATCACCGCACAAGTGAATCTTGCCACCGAACAGGCCGAGATCCAGACCGATGCCGATGTGGACCGCGCACGCCTTGTCCAGGCTGTCGAGGAGGCAGGATACGAGGTGCCGCTCGCACAGGTAGAGCTTGTGATCGAGGGGATGACCTGCGCCTCTTGCGTGGGACGCGTCGAACGCGCGCTACGCGCAGTGCCCGGTGTGGTCTCGGCGCATGTGAATCTTGCAACCGAAGGCGCCTCGATCACAGGGCAGGCCGAGCCTTCGCGCCTGATAGCGGCCGTCGAGGCCGTGGGCTTCGATGCGCGTCCGCACCGTGCGCAGATGCCCGGTGACAGCGCCTCGGATCGCCGTGACGCAGAAGCAGGGGCGCTGCGGCGCGATGTCATCATCGCAGGTGCGCTCACCTTGCCGGTCTTCGTGCTCGAGATGGGGGCACACATGATCCCGGGCCTGCATCACCTGATCGAGGACACGATCGGCATGCAGACCAACTGGCTGATCCAGTTTGTGCTGACCTCGCTGGTGCTCGCCATTCCGGGGCTCCGCTTCTATGTGCATGGCTTCCCGGCGCTGCTGCGCGGGGCGCCGGACATGAACAGCCTGGTCGCGGTGGGCACCGGGGCGGCCTATGCATACTCCATGGTTGCAACCTTCGCGCCGGGGCTCTTGCCAGCCGGCACGGTCAATGTCTATTACGAGGCTGCAGCTGTCATCGTGACCCTGATCCTTGTCGGACGCTACCTGGAGGCGCGCGCCAAGGGGCGCAGTTCGCAAGCCATCCAGCGGCTACTCGGGCTGCAGGTCAGGACAGCGCGGGTGCGCCGCGACGGGGCCTTCGTCGACCTTCCCATCGACGCGGTCGGCCTTGGTGACGAGATCGAGCTGCGCCCAGGCGACCGTGTGCCCGTCGATGGCGAGGTCATCGACGGCAAGAGCTATATCGACGAGTCGATGATCACGGGCGAGCCGGTCCCGGTTGCAAAGACCGCGGGTGCGGAAGTGGTCGGCGGCACGGTCAACCAGACCGGCGCGCTGGTCTTCCGTGCCACCGCCGTGGGGGGTGACACGATGCTCGCGCAGATCATCCGCATGGTCGAGACGGCGCAGGGTTCCAAGCTGCCCATTCAGGCGCTGGTGGACCGCGTGACGATGTGGTTCGTCCCCGCCGTCATCGCTGTCGCGCTGATCACCTTCGGCATCTGGCTTGGCTTCGGCCCCGCGCCGGCGCTGACCTTTGCGCTGGTCAACGCGGTGGCCGTGCTCATCATCGCTTGCCCCTGTGCGATGGGGCTTGCGACACCGACCTCGATCATGGTGGGCACCGGGCGCGGCGCGGAACTCGGGGTGCTGTTTCGCAAGGGTGAGGCCCTTCAGCGGCTGCGCGATGCACGGATCGTGGCGTTCGACAAGACCGGCACGCTCACGGAAGGCGCGCCCCGGCTGACCGATCTGAAGGTGATCGAGGGGGTCGCGCGCGATGCGGTGCTCGCGCAGATCGCTGCGGTCGAGGCGAAATCCGAGCATCCCATCGCCCGCGCCATTGTCGAGGCGGCCGAGGCGAAAGGGCTCCCTCGCGCCCCGGTCACCGAGTTCGAGAGCCTGACGGGTTTTGGGGTGACGGCCCGTGTTGACGGCGCGCAGGTCGAGATCGGGGCGGATCGTTACATGGTACGGCTCGGCCATGACTTGGCACCCTTTGCCGAGACGTCCGAGCGGCTCGCCTCGGAAGGGAAATCGCCGCTCTATGCGGCGGTGGACGGCCGCCTCGCTGCGATCATCGCAGTGGCCGACCCGATAAAGGACACAACCCCCGCCGCGATCCGCGCGCTGCACGATATGGGATTGTCGGTCGCGATGGTGACTGGCGATAACGCGCGCACGGCGCACGCAATCGCGCGCCAGCTTGGCATCGACGAGGTCGTGGCAGAGGTTCTCCCGGATGGAAAGGTCGCCGCGGTCCGCGCGCTGCGGGAAACGCATGGGAAGCTGGCCTTTGTGGGTGACGGCATCAATGACGCACCGGCGCTGGCCGAGGCCGATGTCGGCATCGCCATCGGTACCGGGACCGATATTGCCATCGAAGCGGCTGATGTGGTGCTGATCTCTGGTGCGCTCAAGGGTGTGCCGAGCGCGATCGCGCTGTCGCGCGCGACATTGCGCAATATCAAGCAGAACCTGTTCTGGGCATTCGCCTATAACACCGCCCTTATCCCAGTGGCAGCAGGTGTGCTCTGGCCCGCGTTCGGGATCCTTCTGTCGCCCATCTTTGCGGCGGGCGCGATGGCGCTGTCCTCGGTCTTTGTGCTCACGAATGCGCTACGCCTGCGCGGCTGGACGCCCCCCGCCACCCGCGACGCGGAGGCACGGACATGAATATCGGCGCAGCTGCCAAGGCTTCGGGCGTGTCGGCAAAGATGATCCGCTATTACGAGGAGATCGGGCTCATCCCGCAGGCCGGGCGGTCTGATGCCGGCTACCGGATCTATTCCGAACAGGATGTCCACATGCTGCGGTTTATCCGGCGTGCGCGTGATCTCGGCTTCGCCGTGGAGGGGATCCACGAGCTTCTGGGCCTGTGGCGCGACCAGTCGCGCCGCAGTGCCGATGTGAAGCGCCTCGCACTTGCCCATGTCGCCGACCTGCGGCGCCGGATCGCGGAACTGGAGGACATGGCCTCGACGCTCGAGACGCTGGCGGAAGCCTGCCATGGGAATACCCGCCCCGACTGCCCCATCCTGTCCGAACTCGAGGCGCCCAGCGGGACAGGGGCCCATGGCCGGGCAGTGTCCAAGGCGCGCTTCGGACCTGTCTGAACGTGGGATCTTCCCGGCCGGCCCCGCGTGGCGACTGACCCTCACAGGCCATGATGCGCGCGACGCTAGAAAGTCGGGGGAGTGCAGGCGCTGACGATCACGCAATCGACGCTGCCAAGGTTGCGAAACCGGTGGGGCAGACGGCTGTCGAACAGATAGCCATCGCCCGCATTCAGCACTCGCGCCGCATCGCCCACAGTGATTTCGATCTGCCCTTCGATCACCACGCCACCTTCCTCGCCCTCGTGGCTGAGCATCTCGGCGCCCGTGTCGGCGCCCGGGGGATAGCGTTCATGCAGGATCTGCAGCGCGTGCCGTGCCGCCGCGCCGATCTGTCGCAGCGACACGCGCGCGGAGGCCTTTCCGTTGAAACCGTGCTCTGGGGGGGAGAGTTCGGTGAACTCCTCGGCCGTGTAGAAGAACTTCGGCGTATCGGCCTGTTCGGCTGCGTGAAAGAATTCCGACAAGGTCATCGGGAGCGCGTCGAGGACGCTTTTCAACGAGGCGACCGACGGGCTCGTGCGGTTCTTCTCGATCAGCGAAATAGTCCCGTTGGTCAGGCCTGCGCGTGCTGCAAGCTCGCGCTGTGACAGCCCGCGGGCGATCCGGACCGCACGCAACCGGCTGCCGATGTCGAGTTCCATATCCTCTCCCAAAGACTTGGGATCCGTTTAGCAGATCCAACGCGTGCTACATTCTGTCAAACGGCGGGGCATGGCAATGGCCTCTGCCCGGAAAACGCATTGCGGCGGGGTTTGCGCGGAAATCGTCGGCGGCGCGATAATTGTTCTGGACCGGAAATACTAAACAGACTATGCAAATACTAAACACATTGGGTCAAGAGGACATATCGATGAGCCAAGACAGCACAACCATGGAGCGTGCGACCCCGAAACGCGGGCGCAAGAAGACCACCGCGCCCGCAACGGCGCCCCGCCCCGCCCCGCAGCCGGTCGGCACTGCCCATGCGAGCCACACTAACGCCGAACTGCTCGCGCGGCGCAGCGCAGCGGTCGCGCGCGGTGTCGCCTCGGCCGCGCCGATCTTCGCCGATCGGGCCGAGAATGCCGAGCTCTGGGATGTCGAGGGGCGCCGCTTCATCGACTTTGCCGGTGGGATCGCTGTCCTGAACACAGGTCATTGCCATCCGCGCATCGTGGGCGCGGCCATGGCGCAGGAGGCTCGTTTCACGCATACGAGCTTCCAGGTGGTGCCCTATGAGCCCTATGTCGCGCTCGCCGAAAAGCTGAACGCCCTCGCGCCGGGCGATTTCGCGAAGAAGACCTTGCTGGTGACCACTGGCGCCGAGGCAGTCGAGAACGCTGTCAAGATTGCCCGTGCCGCGACAGGCCGGCCTGGCGTGATCGCCTTCAATGGCGGCTATCACGGCCGGACTCTGCTGACCCTCGGAATGACCGGCAAGGTGTCGCCGTACAAGAAGGATGTCGGGCCGTTCCCCAGTGACATCTTCCGCGCGCCACTGCCCGATGCGCGCGCAGGCATCACTGTCGAGCAGGCGCTTCTCGCGCTCGAGACGCTGTTCCTCACGGATGCGCAGCCTGAGCGTGTGGCGGCCATCATCCTCGAGCCCGTGCTGGGCGAGGGGGGGTATATCCCGGTCCCGGCAGAGTTCTGGCAGGCGCTGCGCGCGGTCTGTGACCGCCACGGGATTCTGCTGATCGCTGACGAGATCCAGTCGGGCTTCGGGCGTACGGGAGCCTGGTTCGCGATCGAGCATTCGGGTGTTGCGCCCGATCTGATCACTGTGGCGAAAAGCCTTGCCGGCGGCTATCCAATCGCCGGTGTCGTTGGGCGGGCCGAGGTCATGGACGCGGTCATTCCCGGCGGGCTCGGTGGAACCTATGGGGGCAACCCCGTCGCCTGCGCCGCAGCGCTTGCGGCGATAGCGACAATCGAGGACGAGGGCCTTCTCGCCCGTTCGACGGCGCTGGGCGCGCATTTGCGCACCCGCTTTGCTGAGATTGGCGCGCGCACGGCGCCCTACCGGATGTGGGATATCCGTGGCCTCGGCGCGATGCTGGCGGTCGAGTTCGTTACCGATTTCGAGACCGGGGCGCCTGACGCCGCGCTGACCAAGGCCATCTGCACCGAGGCGTTGGCGCGTGGGCTGATCCTTCTGTCCTGCGGGATGCATGGCAACGCAATCCGGGTGATGGTGCCGCTGACGGCCTCGGATGCGCTGATCGAAGAGGGGCTCGAGATCTTCGAGGCGGCCCTTGCTGCGGCCATCGACACGCAGGCCCATGGCGGGCTCGGCGTCTGATCCGTCACAGCCGCATCTGACTGTCTTGCGCCCCGGCTTCGGTCGGGGCGCAGTTTTTTCGGGCCGACGGGCTTGGGTGGCCTGCGACGCGCTTGACAGCGAGAGGGGACGGACCCACGCAATTACTCGGTCTTCAACGCGCCGTCGAGATCCTCGACAATCATTTTGATATCCGGACACTGCGGCAGACAGGCCCCGATGCGCCGCGCGACTCAGGCGGGATCCGGGGGCAGGTCCGATCCGTCCAGATGTTGCAAATGGCTCTTGCCGGCCTCGGCGATCTCGTTCATCGCGGCGCGTGCCAGAAAGGCCCCAGCTTTGCGGACATCTTCATGTTCGACGATGATCCGCGGGTCGATCAGGTTGAGGATCGGAAAGGTTTCCTTGGCCAAGAGATCAATGCTCGAGCCTATGACATGGCCCGCGCCTTCAAGCCCATGGATCGCAGCGAGGGCCGCATTGGGGGAGGCCAGGATCATCCCGTCCAGATCCTTGTGCATCGACACGGCATGGCGCACTGTGCCTTCCACTGCTCGTCTCGGCGAGTCGCTTGACAGGTCGTCGGGGGTCTCGATTCTCACGCCAAGCTCGGCGGCGCGCGCGTAGACGCCCGCGCGCATCTCGCGACCATAGGTTTCGTCTTTCGGGGGCGCGAGGAGCAGCACATGCCGACGGCCGCGCCCCGCCAGTTGCGCGACAGCGCGCCGGCCAAACGCCGAGTTGTCATAGTCGAACCACGCATGCTCTGCCTGCCAGTCCGACCGCCCGTGTGTGGCAAAGGGGAATCCCCGCTCCTTGAGGAAGGCCACGCGCAGATCCTGTGGCTGGACACGGTTGAAGATGACGGCATCGGCGGACCGGGTCTCGACGACATGGCGCACAGGGTCCATGAGGGTCTGGCCGGGCATCTCGGGGACGACGACCAGATGATAGCGCGTGCCACTTAGTTCTCCCGCGATCGCCGCGACCAGCCGTGAAGTCATGTTAAGTGCGTCTTCCTCCATCGGGACGATCAGCGCGATCACATTGGTCCGACCCGTACGCAGGCGCACGCCCGCGCGGTCGGGGACATAGCCGACCTCATCGGCGATGCGCCGCACGAGGCGCTTGGTCTCGGCGCTGATGTCAGGTGCATCGCCGAGGGCGCGCGACACGGTTGTCACCGCAAGCCCGCTGAGTTCGGCAATCGTCTTCAGCGTCGGGCGTCTTGGCCGATCGCGGGTCTTGTGACTGGACGCGGACATGATGGGTCTC
This sequence comes from Paracoccaceae bacterium, assembly GCA_007134805.1. Classification (GTDB taxonomy): domain Bacteria; phylum Pseudomonadota; class Alphaproteobacteria; order Rhodobacterales; family Rhodobacteraceae; genus Roseinatronobacter. Next base: position 482 of record SLKB01000067.1, on the reverse strand, counting down.
TTTCGATCCTTTTATGTGATGCAGTGTCGCCATCGATTCTTGAAATATCAATCTGTAACGTTGTAGTTGCCTCATTTATAGAGCTACAACGTTACAGACAACAGATTCCCGACTTCGTCAGGAGGAGCAAATGCTGCGAACCACTTTTGCCGTCGTCGCGCTGGCGGCGCTGCCCGCATCGCTTCCAGCGATCACGCAGACCCCTGCGCAGGGAGGCACGCTGACTGCGCCGATCATCGCGCCCACGCTGACGGATGATTTCAACCCGTTCTCGAACGCGCAGGAAGACATGGTGCGGGGGGCGATGTTCGAGCCTGTGTGGATTCAAAACATCATGGCACGTGAGGTCCATTTCCGTTTGGCGGAAAGCTTCGAATATGCCGATGACCTGTCTTCGCTGGCAATTCGTCTGCGCGACGGGCTCACCTGGTCGGATGGCGAGACGCGCGATGCCGAAGATGTCGCCTTCTCGCTCGCGCTCG
>SLKB01000244.1 GCA_007134805.1 Paracoccaceae bacterium | reverse complement strand
TATGACTACCTCGGTCATTGCGTGCCCTGCGGCAAGACCTCGGCGCTGGCAGGGTTGATCGACTGCACGGAAGAACGGCTGACGAGAGTGCGGAAATTCGCCAGCATCACGGGCGATATCTATGTCAATGAGGATGAACTGCGCACAAGGCGCGCCGCCATGAAATCTGCCATGGCCCGCAAGTCGGCCAGAACCGCAAGCCGGGGCCTGCTGGAAAACTACCTCATGGAGCAGATCGGCGACGCGACCACTGCCGAAGAGTTGCAAGCAGCCCTTTCCCTCACCGACCACCTTCTGGGCGCGCATGTTGAGCAGAAGATGCCTTCGATCCGTTCCCTGCGCGCCTGACCGACGGCACGCGCGACATGCAACTGCCCCTCACGCAGCGTGAGGTTGCCCTCGAACACACTGGCGGCTATGTGGCGCCTGAGTTCGGAGACGACATGGACGCGCGCGAAATCGAGACCCTCTTTACCCGGGCGGATGGCCAGTTCCTATGCGCCCGCTGGAGCCGCGCCATCGTGCCGGTCGTCTTCGGTGTCGATGATGCGACGCTTGCGATTGTTAAGGGCGCATTCGAGGCGATCGTGACACTCGCCGGTCACAAGATGGCCGAGACCGATCCCGAACTTGGCGCCAACCTGATGATGTTCTTCCTGCGCGACTGGGACGAGCTGCTGGACGTCCCCAATCTCGATCGGCTGATCGACGGCCTGAGCCCCCTTGTGGCTCGGCTGCAGGCAGCCGAGGCCAATCAATATCGTGTATTCCGGTTTGATTGCGAGAATGCCATTCGCGCAGCTTTCGTGTTCGTGCGCATCGACGACGACCTTGCACAAGTTCCCGCCGAGACATTGGCCCTTTCGCAAGCGGTTCAGGTCATCCTCCTGTGGTCCGACACAGCCTTTACCGACCGCCCCGCCCTTGCGCGGGTCCAAGGCGCAACCATCCTGCGCCCTGACATCTCTGCACTGATCCGCGCAGCCTACGACCCTGTCCTGCCCCCTGTCGCCGATGATCCGGCCCATGCCCTGCGCCTCGCCGCGCGGATCGCATCGGTGCACTGACTCAACCGGTTGGCATCAGCGTGATCTCCGGGATCGCGGCGCGCTCTGGTTGCGACAGCGCGAAGATCACTGCCTCGGCGATATCTTCGGGCTTGAGCTTGTCGGGCTTCGGCTCGGAGAAAAAGGGCGTGTCGACCATCCCGGGCGCGATCAGCGTGCAGCGCCCGCCCCATTCGCGCATCTCCTGCGCCATGTTCCCCGCATATCCATGCACGAACCATTTGCTTGCCCCGTATATCGACCCGGCAATGTGGATCTTGCCCGCGACCGATCCGGTCAGCACCAGATGCCCGCGGGTCTTGCGCAACTCCGGCAGCGCGGCGCGCGTGGTATAGAGCAATGCCATGATGTTGAGATCGATCATCCTGCGCCAGTCTTCGGGATCGCCTGCTTCCGTACCCGGGGTCTCGAGCCCGCGGCCCGCATTGGCAAAAGCCGCATCGAGCGCGCCGAATTTTGCGACGAGTTGCGTAATAGCCGCCTCCTGTGCGGCAAGTTCCGTGACATCGCCTTCGAGCACGAGCGCGCGCGTGCCAAGCTCCTGCGCAAGCGCCTCGAGCTTTTCGGTGCTGCGCGCCATCAGGCCGACATTCCAGCCTGCCTTGACGGCCGCCCGCGCTGTTGCCGCACCGATCCCGCTCGATGCGCCAGTGATGAAGAGTGTTTTCCCCTGCGCCATGATCTACCTCTTGGTTCTGAAACAACTTCGGGTGGGGACGGTAATCTGCGCGAGCGCGTTTGCAAGCACGCTTGCAGGGCGCGGCATGTTCTGGCAGCAGAAACGGGCCTGCCCGCAGTTGCAGATCGGATCAAGATGACCCATACCCTGGCATTGCGCGTCTACTATGAGGACACCGACCTTGCCGGGATCGTCTATTACGCGAATTACCTGAAATTCATCGAGCGCGGGCGCAGTGAATGGGTGCGCAGCCTCGGCCTGGATCAGGCGAGGATGGCCGCGCGCGGTGAGGGCGTCTTTGCGGTGCGTCGAGTGGTAGCTAATTACCTCAGGCCCGCGCGGTTCGACGATTGGCTTGACGTGACGACAGCCTATCGGGCGCACGGGCGGGCGCGGGTGATGCTCGACCAGCGTGTGCTTCGCGGGGGCGAAACCTTGTTCGAGGCCGAGGTCACGCTGGTCTTTCTCTCGCCCGACGGGCGCCCGGGGCGCCTTCCCCGTGCCTTTCTTGACGAGATCGGCAAAAATGTGGCGGAACTGCGTTCGGAATAACGTGCTTGTGTTGGTAAGCCGCTTGTCTTGCTGTATGCTCTGGGTCAAAGCCGCCTGTAGAGTGGCATTCCTCGAGCGAGCAGGCCAATGGATCCGACTTCCCTGACAATGACGCAGGAGATTGATTTCTCGCTGCTGGCGCTTTTCGCGCGCGCAACCCTGACTGTCCAGCTGGTGATGATCATCCTGATCCTCGCCTCGTTCTGGTCCTGGGCCATCATCGTCCAGAAGCATCTGCGGTATCGCCGCGCCCGCGCCGAGGCAGAGGCGTTCGAGGCAGCCTTCTGGTCGGGCGAGCCGCTCGATGAGCTGTTCGACCAGATCGGGCCCGCGCCTGATACTTCGCCCCAGCGCGTCTTTGCCGCCGGGATGAGCGAATGGCGCCGGTCGCACTATCCCGACGGGCGGTTGATCCCGGGCGCCGTGGCACGCATCGACCGCTCGATGGATGTGGCGATCACCAAGGAATCGCGTGAACTGACGGGCGGGTTGACGTTCCTTGCGTCGGTCGGCTCGGCCTCGCCGTTTATCGGGCTCTTCGGCACTGTCTGGGGGATCAAGCACGCCTTCGAGGAAATCGCGCTCGCGCAGTCGACCAATCTGGCGGTCGTGGCCCCCGGCATCGCCGAGGCGCTTCTGGCGACCGGGCTCGGGCTTCTCGCCGCCATTCCCGCGACGATCTTCTACAACAAGCTCACTGACGATTCCGATGAAATCATCTCGGGGTTCGAGGCCTTCGCGGATGAGTTCAACACGATCCTGTCCCGCCAACTGGACGCGGCCTGAGCCATGGGCGCGCAAATGCTCAAGAAGGGCGATGGCACGGGACGGCGCAGGCGCCGCGGCGGCGCGGCGCGCATGTCCGAGATCAACGTCACGCCTTTTGTCGATGTGATGCTGGTGCTCCTGATCATCTTCATGGTCGCGGCCCCGATGCTGACTGTGGGTGTGCCAATCGAGTTGCCGCGCACCTCCGCCGGCGCGCTTCCCGCCGAGCAGGAAGAGCCGCTCTCGATCACGCTCTCGGCAGATGGCACAGTATCGATCATGAACTCGGAAGTGGCGGCCGACACGCTGATCCCGCAACTGCGCGCCATTGCTGCTGAGCGGCGCGACAACAAGGTGTTCCTGCGCGCCGATGGTTCGATCCCCTATGAACGCGTGGTGCAGATCATGGGGGCGCTGAATTCGGGCGGGTTCAACAATATCGGGCTCGTGACCGATCAGGGCGGGCCGCGCTTTGACGGCACGACCAATTGATGTTGGCCTGAGGAAGGGGCCTTCGGGCAGATGTTTCGTTTGCGTCAGATCGCATCAAGGATGAATACGGGCCAGAAGGTCTCGGCGGCGGCACATATAGGGCTGATCCTCTGGGTCATGGTGTTCGATCTGTTCCAGGCCCCGGATTCGGCGCCGCGCATCCCCGTGAGCGACGTGTCGCTGATCTCGGCCGAGGAATTCGCGGCATTGAGCAGCCCGTCCCCGCAACCGACACCCAGCCCGCCATCGCCGCCTCCGGCACCCTCGCCGCGACCTGATCCCGCGCCGCAGGCCGCTGCACCCGAGCCCGCGCCTGCACCGGAACCGACACCGGCACCGGCGCCCACGCCCGAACCGGCCCCCGCCCCCGAGCCGCCTTCGACCGGGGTTGTCTTCTCGCCCCTGCCCGCTCCCGGCATCAGCCTGCGCCCGCGCCCGCGCGATGTCGACCGCGTGGCGCCGACGCCGAGCGAGGCCCCGCCCGATGGCACGCCCACTGATCTTGCTGCCCCGAGCCCTGCCCCACCACCGCCCACCCCCGACTCCGAGGCCGAAACGCCCATGCCGGAGCTTGCCGAGCCGCAGCCCGCGCCGCCCGAAGCTACGACCGAGATCGTGACCGAGGCAACCGAGACCGACGACAGCGCCACCGAGCGCGCCGCCATGGCACCAGATATCAGCCAGCGCCCCCGGCTGCGCCCAGACCGCCCCGCGCCGCAACCTGACCCGCCCGTCCAGACGGCCGCGCGGACGCCTGATCCTGCGCCGCAACCGACGCCCGCCCCTCAGCCGACCCCAACCCAGCAACCGACCCCGCCTCCGCAACCGACCCCCGCTCCAACGCCAGCCCCTGCCCGCGACCCCGCGCCTGCCCCCGACTCTGGCGACGCCATCGCCGAGGCCATCGCCGCAGCCCTTGCACAGGGCGGCGTGCCCGCCCCGGCGGCGACAGGGCTTTCCGGCTCAGAAGCCGATGCGCTGCGCCTTGCGATCCAGCAATGCTGGAATATCGGCGCGCTCTCGACCGACGCGATGCAGGTGACAGTCACAGTGGGCTTTTCGATGACCCCATCGGCCATGCCCGAACAGGGCTCGATCCGCGTGGTTGCGGCTTCGGGCGGATCCGAAGCGGCCGTCAACCAGGCATTCGAGGCCGCGCGCCGCGCCATTATCCGCTGTGCCGGCGATGGCTACGGTCTGCCGGCTGAGAAATACGACGCTTGGCGCAATATCGAGATTTCGTTCAACCCCGAAGGCATGAGGCTCAGATGATCCAGCTCTTTACCCGCCTGCGCGACATGCTGCGCGGCCCCGCTGGCGCAGCGACCATGCTGGCCGCCACGCTCGTCGCAACCCTGCCCGCGCTGATGCCGGCCGGTCCGGCAAACGCCCAGCCGCTGCGGCTGCAGATCACCGAGGGTGTGATCGAGCCGATGCCCTTCGCCATGCCCGCCTTCGTCCCCGAGGATCAGGGCGGGGCGCAATATTCCGAACAACTCGCCAGAGTGGTCGCGAACAACCTCACCAATACTGGCCTTTTCCGCGAGGTGCCCGCTCAGGCGCATATCGCGCGTGTGTCGAGCTTCGATGCCAGCGTCAGCTACAGTGACTGGCGCGCGGTCAATGTGCAGGCGCTGATCACCGGAGCCGTGTCCGTGCAGGGCAACCGCATGCGGGTGAAGTTTCGCCTTTTCGATGTGGTTTCTGGCCAGCAGATGGGCCAGGGAATGCAGTTCGAGGGCACCACGACCAACTGGCGCCGCATGGGCCACAAGGTCTCGGACGCGGTCTATAGCCGGATTACCGGCGAGGGCGGGTATTTCGACAGCCGCGTCGTTTTCATCGCGGAATCGGGGCCGCGCGACAACCGCACCAAACGGCTTGCGATCATGGATCAGGACGGCGCCAATGTGCAGCATCTCACGGATGGACGCGATCTGGTGATCGCGCCGCGCGTCTCGCCGAACGGCGACCGGGTCGTCTACACCAGCTATGCCGGCGGCAGCCCGCGCATCGCGCTCATCAACATGCAAAGCGGCCAGCGCCAGAATGTGGGCGATCAGCCAGGCGCGATGACCTTCTCGCCCCGCTTTTCGCCCGACGGGCGGCAGCTTGTCTTCTCGCTCGCGCGCGGGGGAAACACCGATCTCTACAGTCTTGATCTGGGCTCTGGCCAGCAGCGGCAGTTGACCGCCTCGCCTTCGATTGCCACGGCGCCGAGCTTCTCGCCCGATGGGCGCTTCATCACCTTCGAATCCGACCGCTCGGGCACAAGCCAGCTTTACATCATGCCCGCAAGCGGCGGCGAGGCGCGCAGGATCAGTTTCGGTCAGGGGCGCTATTCGACCCCGGTCTGGTCGCCACGCGGCGATCTGATCGCCTTCACCAAATCGCATGCCGGCCGCTTCCATATCGGTGTCATGCGCACTGACGGATCCGAGGAGCGCCTGCTCACGGCCTCGTTTCTTGACGAGGGTCCGACATGGGCACCAAATGGCCGCGTGGTGATGTTCACGCGCGAGGCGCAGGGCGGCGATCCGGCGCTCTTCTCGGTCGATGTCTCCGGGCGGAACCTGCGGCGCGTGCCGACCCCCGGGCCCGCGTCCGACCCAGCCTGGGGCCCGCTTCTGCCCTGATATGCTCTCAACAATGACAACACTCCACAAACACGAGGGACTTACAGAATGAAACTGACATCGAAAGCACTTCTGATTCTGGCGACGCTTGCGCTCGCGGCCTGCAACAACCCGCGCGCGGGCGGAACCTTCGGCGGCGGCGGCGATGATGGCTTCGGCGGCACGAATGGCGGCTGGTCCGACGGCTCGATCCAGAGCGGCGCGCTGGGCGATCCCAATGATCCCAACTCGGTCGCGCATTTCCAGCAGCGGATCGGCGATCGGGTATTCTTCACCACCGACAGCTCGAGCCTAAGCGATGAAGGGCGCAGCGTCCTGAACGCGCAGGCGCGCTGGCTGACGAACAACCCGCAATATGCCATCGTGATCGAAGGCCATGCCGATGAGCGCGGCACGCGCGAATACAACGTCGCCCTCGGGGAGCGGCGGGCGAACACGGTCATGCAATACCTCGCGAGCCAGGGCATCAGCTCCAGCCGGCTGCGCACTGTCAGCTACGGCAAGGAACGCCCGGTCGAGGCCTGCGCCGCGCAGCGCTGCTGGGATCTGAACCGTCGTGCGGTGACGGTTGTCAGCCTCGGCCGGACGAGCTGATCCGATGCGCTGGCTGCGGGCAGTGTGGCTGGTCGGGCTCGTCGCGGGCACGCTGACGCTGCCCGCACGCGCCGAGACAGTCGCCGACCTGCGCGCCGAGGTGAACGCCCTCAGCGCAACTGTGGCAGAGCTTGCACGCGAGCTTTCGGGCGGCGAAGGCGCTGCAGCGGCGGGCACTGGGCTGAACGGCTCCGTGCTCGACCGGCTGGAGCGCATTCGCGCGGAGCTGGCGGAGTTGACCGGACGCACAGAGGAGCTGGAATTCCGCATTCGGCGCACGATCGACGAGGCGTCCAATCGCCTGGGCGATCTCGAATTCCGTCTGACCGAGCTCGAGGGGGGTGACACCAGCACGCTTGCGCCCCCCCGCCCGCTTGACGCGCGCCCACCCGCTGCCGATGCGCCACAGATGGCAGCGGGCGAACAGGCCGCCTTTGATGCCGCGCGCGCCCGCGCCGAGGAGGGCGCCCATGATGACGCAGCAGAGGCGCTTCAGACTTTCCTCGACACCTATCCCGGCAGTCCGTTCGCAACCGAAGCGGGCGAATTGCTCGCCCGGGCGCATCGCGAACGCGGCGCGGAATCCGACGCTGCGCGCGCTTGGCTGAACCTCTACCTCGCCGATCCGGAAGGGGAGAGCGCGCCGCGCGCGCTGCTGGCGCTGGGCGAAAGCCTCGGGCGGCTTGACCAGCGCGACGAGGCCTGTGTGATGTTCGAAGAATTGCGCGAGCGTTTTCCCGACAGCCCGCAGGCCTCCGACGCCCGGGAGGCCAGCGCGCGCCTTTCCTGCCCATGACGGGCGCGCTGCAGGCGCAGTTCGACGCCGCGCTGGGCGCGCTGTGCCCGCGCGGCCTGTCACGGCTGGGGCTCGCCGTCTCGGGGGGCAGCGATTCGGTCGCTCTGATGCGTCTTGCGCACATGTGGGTGGACCGGCTCGACCTGCAGGTGGTCACCCTTGATCACGGGCTCAGGCCCGAGGCCGCGTTCGAGGCCGAGCAGGTCGCACGGCAGGCCAAGAGCCTGGGAATGACCGCGAAGGTCTTGCGCTGGAACGGCTGGGACGGGCGCGGCAATCTGCAAGACGCCGCGCGCCGCGCCCGCCAGCGCCTGATCGCCGATTGGGCGCGCAGCGCGGGGATCGAGGCTGTGGCACTTGGCCATACGCTGGACGATCAGGCCGAGACACTCGTCATGCGGCTGGCGCGCGGCTCCGGCGTGGATGGGCTCGGCGCGATGGCGCCCGCGCGACAGGCGAAGGGAGTGCTGTGGCTTCGCCCGCTTCTTGACATGCGCCGCGCTGATCTGCGCGCCTGGCTCAGCGCGCAGGGCATCGGTTGGATCGAGGATCCCAGCAATTTCGACCAGGGCTTCACGCGGACCCGGGCACGCGAAGCCCTGACCCAGCTGGCGCAGCTTGGCCTGACCCCGGAACGGCTGGCCCGCACCGCGCACCAGATGCGGGCAGCGCGTGATGTGCTGGATGCGGCCGCGCAACAGGCGGCCCGTGCGATCATGCAGCGCGCGCATGGTGATCTCGTCTTCGATGCCGAAGGGCTCGACGCGCTGCCAGAGGACACGCGC
>SLKB01000375.1 GCA_007134805.1 Paracoccaceae bacterium | reverse complement strand
GGCCCGGCTGCGCGCGCGGGCAACCGAGATGTCGGCGCGCGACGAAAAAGGGCCGCGAAAAGCGGCCCCTCGATGATCGCCTGCAGACGGGTCGGCCCGCCTGCGCCTGTCAGGCAGCGTCGGACTGGACCAGCCGCTGTGCGCGCTCCGGCGCGCCCTTGGCGATCTCGATGCGACGCGGCTTCAGCGCCTCGGGGAGTTCGCGCACAAGATCGATATGCAGCATCCCGTCCTGATGTGCGGCGCCATCGATCCGGACATGATCGGCAAGGTGGAAACGGCGCTCGAAGGCACGGGTGGCAATCCCGCGATGCAGGAAGTCACGCCCTGACTCATCCTCGGCGCTGCGCCCGGTGACCAGAAGGGCATTGTCCTTCACTTCCACCGTAAGGTCATCGGCGGAAAACCCTGCCACAGCGATCGAGATGCGATAGGCGTTCTCATCGGTTTTCTCAATGTTGTAAGGGGGATAGGTGCTGTTCTGCATGTCACTTGTCAGCACGCGGTCCAGCATGTCGGCCATCCGGTCGAAGCCGACTGTTGCCCGGTAGAGCGGGGTGGGATCAAAACGACGCATGAGCATCCTCCATTGAAGCGATACATTTCTTCTGGCGCCTTCCAGCCGGACAGGCGCCGACGGTCCTGTCGCAAGTCCGCAATCCGGCCCTCACGACATTGCGCATGTGGGAATTCGTTTTATGGCTGTCAAGACCCCCGCGCGATGCCATCTTCAAGGATAAAAAACGCGCCCTAAATTATTGTTCTCAAAACATTCAAGGCCGCAGAAACCGCGCGCCGCCGCCAGTGCTCATCGCGCGCGGGGCGGCGTTGCCTGCCTCCGGGGGCTGGATGAACCGGCGGTCGCGCATCTCGAGCGCGGCGCGCAAGACCTCGAGCCGGGTGCCCAGTGACACCCCGAGCGAAACCGCGCTCTGGGTGCCGGCCACATGGCGCGTCCCTGTTGCCGAAACCACCGAGACGATATGCGCCTGCCCGTTGAGGGTTGCAAAAACCGGCGCCCCGGATGAGCCGTAATCGACCGAACAGGACATCACGAGCACCCCGGCGCTGTCGCGTTCCAGCACCCGGCACCGTTCCTGCAGCGACGGCGCCTCGGACCGTCCGCGCCCGTAGGAGACGACACCAACCTGATCGCCGCTACGGGCTTCCGAGAAGACCGCAAAGGGCGTGACGCCAAGGGTCCGGATCGGGTGGATCAGTTCCAGAAGCGCCAGATCATGCGACACATTTGAGAATTGCAGGCCCCCCTGCGGGTCATAATGCGGATGGATTACCGAGCGTGCGACCCGGCCTTCGGCGGCCGCGCGCCCGTTCCGCCAGCCGGCTCGAAACACGATGTCGCTATCGGCAAAGCGCTGGCCCGTATCCCGATGGTAAAGGCAGTGCGCGGCCGTCAGCACCACACGCTCCGAGATCAGCGCGCCCGTGCAGAACCCATTGCGCCCCAGATCGATCCGCCCAACGCCTTCCCAGCCCTGCACCTGCAGCCCGGTCGTCAGAAGCTCCAGGGGCTTGTCCTCGGCCCGCAAGAACGTTGCCGCAAGGATCATCACGGCAAGGACAGGGATCAGGCGCGCGCGCATCAAGGCCTCCGGAAGCCTGGGGGACTGATCCTGCCCTAGCAGCGGAACATGGCGAAAGCTTGGCGCGCGCGCGGCTTCAGCGCAGGATCGGGACAGTCTGCGCGGCGGCCTCGTCCAGCGCGGGCGGGCGCGGGCCGCCCGTGGCCCAGTCGAGCAATTCGACCGTATGCACCACGGGCACACCGGTCCCGGACCCGATCTGGATCATGCAGCCGATATTGCCCGCGGCGATCACATCGGGCGCTTTCTCTTCCAGCGTCTTGATCTTGCGCGCTTTCAGCTCTTTTGAGATTTCGGGCTGCATCAGGTTGTAGGTGCCCGCCGAGCCGCAGCACAGATGCCCGTCGCGCGGCTCGACCACCTCGAACCCCGCGCGTTTGAGCAGGTCCTTCGGGAAGGTCTTGATCTGCTGCCCATGCTGCAGCGAGCAGGCCGCGTGATAGGCGACGCGCAAAGACTGCTTCTCGCCTTTCGGCAGATCGAGCTTCATCAGAAGCTCCGAGACATCCATCGCAATGGCAGCGACGGCCTTGGCCTCGGCCGCAAGGCTTTCAGTGCGGAACATGTGGCCGTAATCCTTGACCGTGGTGCCGCAGCCTGAGGTGTTGATCACCACCGCATCGAGCCCCTCGCCCTGCATCTCGCGCCACCAGGCGCGGATGTTCTTCGCGGCGGTCGCATGGCTCTCGGCCGTCTTGCCCATGTGATGGGTCAGCGCCCCGCAACAGCCCTGCCCCTGTGCAATCACCACCTCGCAGCCGAGCCTGCGCAGAAGCCGGATTGTCGCGTCGTTGATATCGGTGTTGAGCGCACGCTGCGCGCAGCCTGTCATCAGCGCCACACGCATCTTCTTCTCGCCGATCGGGGCGAAGACCTGCGGCGCGTCATTGGCGCTGACCGAGGGGATCTTCTTCGGCGCCATCTCGAGCATCGCGCGCAGCCGCGCATCGGGCATCAGCCGTGCGAAAGGCCGCCCCATTCGGGCCCCCACCAGCGCCAGCCGGAAACGTGTGGGATAGGGCAGGATCTGCGCGAGCGTCCAGCGCAGGACGCGCTCGAACATCGGGCGCTTGTAGGTCTTCTCGATATGGTCGCGCGCATGGTCCACCAGATGCATGTAATGCACGCCCGAGGGACAGGTTGTCATGCAGGCAAGGCAGGACAGGCAGCGGTCAATATGCTTGACTGTCTTGGCATCGGCCGGGCGGCCCTTCTCGAGCATGTCCTTGATGAGGTAGATCCGCCCGCGCGGGCTGTCCAACTCATCGCCGAGGATGGCATAGGTCGGGCAGGTCGCCGTGCAGAAGCCGCAATGCACACAGGTGCGCAACACTTCGTTCGAGCGCTGGATCGCGGGATCCTTCAACTGCTCGGGGGTGAAATTCGTCTGCATTCTGTCCTATCCCATCATTCCGGCATTCAGCACCCCGCGCGGGTCGAACTGCCTGCGCAACCCGGCCGCGATGGCCGCGACGGGCGCGGGCTCAGGCTGGAAGGCAGGCAGGCGCGCCCGCGTCGCCTCGGCCCCGCGGATGAGCGTGGCATGGCCGTTGAGCGCGCCGAGATCGCCACGCAGATCGCGCCCCTCCTCGCACAGCAGCCACAAGAGCCCACCCCCCCAATCCATCTGCACCGGGCAATCGGCCCGCGCCACAAGCGCGGGCGCATCCGACGGCCTGACCGAGACGCGCCAGACATCGCCCTCGCGGCCCGCGAAGGCCGTGACATCGCGGATCTCGCGCCAAAGCTCCCGGCTTGCGTCACGCTCCAGCAATTCCCACTCACCGCCGAGCGCCTCCATCAGTGCCGCGCGGCGATACCGAATCTGCTCGGCGAACCCCTCGATACGCAGCGCGACCCGGCCGTCGATGCTGCGCGCGGCACCGTTGACCTCAAACGGCGTGCCGAGCGCGCGCGACATCACCTCGACCGCGGCCTCGGGCGTCATCTCTGCGCTCAGCAGGGTCGCTTCGGCTTCGGGCACAGGCAGCAGCTTGAAGGAACATTCGCTCAGCACCCCGAGCGTGCCCCAGGACCCTGCCATCAGCTTGACCAGATCATAGCCCGTGACATTCTTCATCACGCGCCCGCCATTCTTGATCACGGTGCCCGCGCCATCGACAAAGCGCACCCCGATCAGACTGTCGCGGCAGGCACCCGCCTGCACCCGGCGCGGGCCCGAGGCATTGGCCGCGACCATGCCGCCCACGCTCGGCACCCCCTCGCGTCCCAGAAGCGCGCGCATGTCGACCGGCTCGAAAGGCAGGCGCTGGCCTTCCTTCGCCAGCGCATCCTCAACCTCCAGGAGGGGCGTGCCCGCCCGTGCGACAAGGGTCAGCGCACCCGGCTCGTAAAGCGTCACCCCCGAGAGCCCCGCTGTCGAGAGCACTTCGCCGGGCCCGGGCTTGCCGATCATCCGCGTGCCCCCGCCGCGCACGACGACCGGCACCGAGGCCGCGCGCAGGATATCGGAAAGCTCGTCTTCGCTCGTCGGGTTCATCTCGCGCAATACTCCCATGCGCCCGTGAGGGCTGCCATCATCTGTCCGAACAATCGGGGAAAGCCCGGGCCTGCGGCGTCACGCCGCGCGCCGTGCCGCACTTGCGTTCAGCGGGAACACCTTGGCGGGGTTCAACAGCCATTTCGGGTCGAACACATCCTTGACGCGCATCTGCGCCTCGAGATCCTCGGGCGTGAACTGCACCGACATCAGATCGCGCTTCTCGATCCCCACGCCGTGCTCGCCCGTAAGGCACCCGCCCGCCTCGACACAAAGCTTCAGGATCTCGGCCCCGAAGGCTTCGCAGCGCTCGAGATCGCCGGGCTTGTTGGCATCGAACAGGATGAGCGGGTGCATGTTGCCATCGCCCGCATGGAAGACATTGGCCACATCGAGGCCGAATTCCTTCGACATCTCGCCAATCCGGCGCAGGACGAATGGCAGGCTCGAGACCGGGATCGTGCCGTCCAGGCACATGTAGTCGTTGATGCTGCCCATCGCGCCAAAGGCCGATTTGCGTCCAAGCCAGATCTTCTTGCTCTCTTCCTCGGACTGGCTTTCGCGCAGCTCGATCGGGTTGTGGCGTCGCGCGATCTGGGTGATCAGGCCCAGCTGCTCGTCGATCTCGGCATCCGAGCCCTCAACCTCGACAATCAGCAGCGCCTCGCAATCGGGATAGCCCGCATGCGCGAAATCCTCGCAGGCGCGGATGCAGGGGCGGTCCATGAACTCGATGGCGACGGGCAGCACGCCCGCCTTGATGATGTCGGACACGCAGGCCCCCGCGACCTCGTTGCTGTCGAAGGCCATGAGCACCGGGCGCGCGCCTTCGGGCTTGGGCAGGATGCGCAAGGTCGCCTCGGTCACGATGCCGAGCTGGCCTTCCGACCCGCAGATGACGCCCAGAAGGTCATAGCCCGCGGCATCAAGATGGGCGCCGCCCAACTCGATGACGCTGCCATCCATCTGAACGAGCGTCACGCCCAGCAGGTTGTTGGTCGTCACCCCGTATTTCAGGCAATGCGCGCCGCCCGAATTCATCGCGATATTGCCGGCAATCGCACAGGCCAGCTGGCTCGACGGATCGGGCGCATAGAAGAAGCCGTCATGTTCGACCGCGCCGGTTACGGCAAGATTGGTGATCCCGCTCTGCACGCGGATATAGCGGTCGGCATAGCTCACCTCCAGCACCTCGCGGAGCCGCGCGACGCCCAGGATCACAGCATCCTCGCTCGGCAAGGAGCCGCCGGCAAGCGACGTGCCCGCCCCGCGCGGCACGACCGGCACGCCCTCTTCATGGCAGATCCGCATGATGTCTGCCACTTCCTGCGTGCTTGCGGGCAGCACCACTGCCATCGGCAGGCAGCGATAGGCCGTGAGCGCGTCGCATTCATAGGCGCGGCGCTCGGCCTCATCGGTAATGAGCGCATCCTTGGCCACGACAGAGGCAAGCCGCGTCATGACACGCTCGCGCTTGGCCAGAATGGCCGGATTTGGCTGCGGCATTTCCATGGCATCCCCCCCCCTGAATTATTGGTAAAATAATATTACCAATTTTGCGCAGATGCAAGGAAAACTTCAGACACCGAGCGCACGCAGCGCCAGCGCGCCTGCGATCGTCCACATGATGCAGCCGATCAGCGCCTCGAAAATCGCCCAGGCGCGCGGGTTGGCAAGAACCGGCGCCAGGAACTGTGCCACATAGCCCAACGCCAAGAAAAACGTGAACGAGGCCACGACCGCACCCGCCCCGAACCCCCAATGAAAAGGCGCATACTGCGCCGAGAGCGCGCCGAGCAACGCGACCGTGTCGAGCCAGACATGCGGGTTGAGCCAGGTAAAGGCCAGCGCCATCACCACAACACGGCCCAGCGGCGCTGACGGCCCCTCGAGCGGGCGCAGGGACGCGCCGCCCTGAACCGCCGCACGAAAGCGCAACGCGCCATAGACCGCCAGAAACGCGACACCGCCCCACAGCATCAGCGCCTGAAACGCGGGCCAACTGGTCGCCAGCCACTCGGCACCGCCGACCCCGATGCTCACCAACAGCGCGTCCGAGGTCGCGCAGATCAGCACGACCACGCCCACATGCTCGCGCCGCACCCCTTGCCGCAAGACAAACGCATTCTGCGCGCCGATCGCTGCGATCAGGCCCAGACCTGCGAAAAACCCGGCAAACGCGGCCGCCCCCATGCGCGCCCCTTCATGACACCACCATGTCGTGTCAGACGCGCCACATCCCGTCAAGCCGACGCACCGGCACTCGCGTCATGGCCATGGCAATGCTGTCCGCAAGGGGGTCTCCGCCCCCAGGGGCCTTCACTCGGCGGCCAGCGGCTCGCGATCGACCAGTGCCACGATATCCATCATGATCCGGTTCAACTGGAAATCCTTGGGCGTGTAGACCTGCGCCACGCCCATCGCGCGCAACCGCGCGGCATCATCTTCGGGGATGATACCGCCCACGATCACCGGCACATGCGCCAGCCCCGCCTCGCGCATCTGGCGCATGAGTTCGTCCATCAGCGGCATATGCGAGCCTGACAGGATCGAAAGCCCCACCACATGCGCCTCTTCATCGCGCGCGGCCGCCACGATCTCGGCGGGGGTAAGCCGGATCCCCTCATAATGGATCTCCATGCCGCAGTCGCGCGCGCGCGCGGCGATCTGTTCGGCCCCATTGGAATGCCCGTCGAGCCCCGGTTTGCCGACGACGAATTTCAGCCGCCGCCCCAGTTTCGTGCTGACGGCATCGACGGCCTCGCGCACGTCCTCCAGCCCCTCGGTCCGGTTCGAGGGCGCGCGGCTCACCCCAGTCGGGCCGCGATACTGCCCGAAGGCCGCGCGCACGGTCTCGCCCCATTCGCCGGTCGTGGCCCCCGCCTTGGCCGCGGCAATCGAGGCGGGCATGACATTGCGCCCCTCGCGCGCGGCCGCGCGAAGATCCTCGAGTGCTGCGCGCACCGCGCCCGCATCGCGCGTCTCGCGCCAGGCCTGAAGCCGCGCGATCTGGTCAGCCTCGGCCTCGGCATCGGCGAGCATGATCGCGCCCTCACCCGTGGTCAGCGGCGACGGCTCGGTCGTGGTATAACGGTTCACCCCCACGACCACAGTCTCGCCGCGCTCGATGCCCGTGATCCGCTCGGCATTGGCCTCGACAAGCCGCCCCTTCATGTACTCGATGGCCTTGACCGCCCCGCCCATCTCGTCGATCCGCGCCAACTCCTCGCGCGCGCCCGCCATCAGTTGGGCCACCTTGCGCTCGATCGCGGGGTTGCCGTCGAACAGGTCGTCGAATTCCAGAAGATCGGTTTCATAGGCCAGCACCTGCTGCAGACGCAGCGACCATTGCTGGTCCCAGGGCCGCGGCAGGCCCAGCGCCTCGTTCCACGCCGGAAGCTGCAGCGCCCGGCATCGGGCCTTCTTCGACAATGTCACCGCAAGCGCCTCGATCAGGATGCGGTAGACATTGTTCTCTGGCTGCTGCTCGGTCAGACCAAGCGAGTTGACCTGCACCCCGTAGCGGAAGCGGCGATATTTCGCGTCCTCGATCCCGTAGCGCACCTGGCAGATCTCATCCCAGAGATCCACGAAGGCGCGCATCTTGCACAACTCGGTGACAAAGCGGATGCCGGCATTGACGAAGAACGAGATCCGCCCGACCATCGCCGGGAAATCCGCAGGCTCCACCTTGGTCTTCAGATCGTCGAGCACGGCGCAGGCCGTGGCCAGCGCGAAGGCCAGTTCCTGCTGCGGCGTCGCACCCGCTTCCTGCAGATGATAGGAACAGACATTCATCGGGTTCCATTTCGGCAGATGCGCGCGGGTATAGGCCGCAACATCGGTGATCATCCGCATCGAGGGCTCGGGCGGGCAGATATAGGTGCCGCGCGAGAGGTATTCCTTGATCAGGTCGTTCTGGACCGTGCCCGTGAGCTTCGAGACATCCGCGCCCTGCTCTTCGGCGACTGCGATATAGAGCGCGAGCAGCCAGGGCGCGGTCGCGTTGATCGTCATCGAGGTGTTCATCTGCTCGAGCGGGATCTGGTCGAACAGCATCCGCATGTCGCCCAGATGGCAGATCGGCACGCCGACCTTGCCAACCTCGCCCTGCGACAATTCATGGTCGCTGTCATAGCCCGTCTGCGTGGGCAGATCGAAGGCGACCGACAGCCCGGTCTGCCCCTTCGACAGGTTCATGCGATAGAGCGCGTTCGACGCCTTCGCGGTCGAGTGTCCCGCATAGGTGCGAAACAGCCACGGCTTGTCGCGGGCGGGTGCGGCCCCGGCAGCAGGACCAGCCTGGGGCGAGTTCGAATCGGTCATGACACACTCCCTTCCCGC
>SLKB01000167.1 GCA_007134805.1 Paracoccaceae bacterium | reverse complement strand
GCCTGCGCGCGGATGCGCGATCAGGTCCGGCTGGTCCACGCGCAGGCCGCGCAGATCTTCTGCCTCGCACGGCAGGGTGACTGGCCCGTGGCCCATGCCGCCCTGCAGGTTGCAACCGCGCTCAACACCATCACCACGACCGAGGCGCAGCTTCTCGCGCGCTTCCTCTATGAGGAAGAGGCGGGTGATCCCGCGCCGGCGCCGCCCACCGATCCCAGCCCGCTCGCCTGGCGCATCATGGAGGCGCTCGGCGATCCCGTCACCACCGCGACCCTGCCCGTTGCCTTCGCCCATGCAGATCTGCGCGGCACTGCCGGCTGGCGCGCCCAGCTCGATGCGGCCGAACGCCTGACGCGCGCGGGCATCCTCCAGGCCAATCGCCTGCTCGGGCTCTATGCGCAAAGCCGGCCCGCCGCCTCGGGCGGGGTGTGGGAACGGGTGCGCGTCGTCCAGGAACTTGACCGCGCGCTTGACGCGCAGGACGCCGACACCATCGCCGCGCGCCTGATCGAGGCCTGGCCACTTTTCGCGGCGGTCGAACTCGACGTGGCGCTGGCGCAGATGTTCGCCCCGCGCCTCGCTGCGCTCGATCTGCCCGATGAGGCCGGCCGCCTCGTGTGGAAATTCCTCGTCCTCGCGCAGGACGACCCCGCGCGCATCGCGGCCCTTGCCCCCAATGACGACCCGCTTGCGCACCTGATCACGGCGCTCGCCACGGGTGCAGAGCCGCCCGAGACCGAAGGCCCCGCGATGGCCGCAGCAATCGCCGCGGCGTTTCGCACGCCCCCCGACGCGCTCGAGCACTCCGACCAGATGCGCGCCGCGCTCGATACGGGCAGTGCGGGGCTTGTGCTGTTGCGCGCGCTCTCGCAGATCGCGGATGCGGCGGCGGGCGATCCGCAACTGGCGCTGCGCGGCCTCGCCGGGTTGCGCGCGCTCGCGCTCGAGGCGCCAGCGCGCCAGATCGCGATCGAACTCCTGCTGCTGCAACGGCGGGGCTGAGCGATGCGCGCGCAGGATCCCCACCGCTGGATCTCCGCCTTCCTCGACGCGATCGCGGCCGAACAGGGCAGCGCGCGCAACACGCTGCTCGCCTATGGGCGCGACCTGAAGGATTTTGCCGACTGGGTGCAGGCGCGCGGGCTCGATTTCGCAACCCTCGGCAAGGCCGAGATCGAGGCCTATCTCATCCATTGCGACAGGTGCGGCCTTGCGCAAAGCACGCGCGCGCGCAGGCTCGCCGCGATCCGGCAGATGTATCGCTTCGCCTATGGCGAAGGCTGGCGCAACGAGGATCCCGCCGCCCGGATCGCCGGGCCGGGCCGCGCCAAATCGCTGCCCAAGACCCTGTCGACCGCGCAGGTCGAGGCGCTGCTCGCAACCGCCGCGATCACCGGGCGCAGCGCGCCCGAACGTGTGCGCAACCGCTGCCTGATGGAGCTGCTTTATGCAACCGGCCTGCGTGTGTCAGAGCTTGTGAGCCTGCCCGTGGCGGCCGCGCGCGGCGATCCGCGCCTGATCCTCGTGCGCGGCAAGGGCGGCAAGGAGCGGATGCTGCCGCTGTCAGAGCCCGCGCGCGCCGCGCTCGCCGCGTGGCTCGTCGAATGGGACATCAAGGCCGCCGAGGGCCGCGCCCGCCGCCTGCCCGAGCCGCGCTTTCTCTTTCCCTCGCCCGGCAAGGCGGGCCATCTCAGCCGCGTGGGCTTCTACCTCGTGCTGAAGGAAATCGCGCTCAAGGCCGGGCTCGACCCCGCGCGCGTGAGCCCGCATGTGCTGCGCCACGCCTTCGCGACGCATCTGCTCGAAGGTGGCGCCGACCTGCGCGCGATCCAGACCCTGCTGGGCCATGCCGATATCTCGACGACCGAAATCTATACCCATGTGCTCGAGGACCGGCTCAAGGCGCTGGTGCTCGAGCATCATCCGCTCGCGCGCGAAGCACCCTGAGCACCGAACGCGCGGCGCGCAGGCCCGGCGCCTCGCCGCCCGCGCCCAGCAGCGCCATCGCAAGCTGCATCGCGTCGCGCTGCGCCTGCCGCGCCTCGGGCGTGTCGATCAGATGGCGCAGGGCGGGCGCGATCCGCTCGGGCGTGCAGGCGCGGCCCAGAAATTCCGGCACCGCGCGCGTCTCGGACACCAGATTGACCAGCGTCACGGTCTCCAGCCGGATCAGCCGCTCGACCAGAAGCCGCGTGAGCGGGTTCACATCATAGGCAATGATCATCGGCGTGTCGTTCGCCGCAAGCTCCAGCGACACGGTCCCCGAGGCCGCCAGCGCCACATCCGCCAGCGCAAAGGCCGCGCGGCGCGCGCCCGCCTCCTCTACCACTTGCGCCGCGACCGGCCACCGCGCCACCTGCGCGCGCATGAACTCTGCCTGCGCGGCGACGCTCGGCACCAGCACGCCCATGTCCCCCAGCCCCGCGCGGCCAAGACTTTCGCCAAAGCGCGGGGCCAGCCGCGCGATCTCGCCGCGCCGCGAACCCGGTAGCACCATCAGCACCCGCCCCGGACAGCGCGCGCGCAAGGCCGCGATCTCGGCCGGGCTTGCGCGCGGCGCCGCGACCACCGGATGGCCCACGAAATCGCAACTCATGCCCGCCGCTTCCATGTAAGGCGGCTCGAAGGGCAGTAGGGCCAGCACATGATCGACAAGCGGCGCCATCTTGCGCGCCCGTCCCGGCCGCCACGCCCAGACGGACGGCGCCACATAATGGATCGTCGGCAGACCTGGGCGCGCGCGCCGCGCCTGCGCCAGCACACGCAGGCAGAAATCGGGGCTGTCGATGGTGATGACCGCATCGGGGGCCGTCGCGGCGATGGCTTCGGCCGTCTCGCGGATCCGCCTGCGCAAGAGCGCGATGCGCGGCAGCACCTCGGCAAGCCCCATCACCGACAGATCGGCCATCGGAAACAGGCTCTCGAGCCCTTCCTCCGCCATCAGCGGCCCGCCCACGCCGGCAAACTGCACCTGCGGGACCAGCGCGCGCAACCCCGCCATCAGCGCCGCGCCAAGCGCGTCGCCCGATGGCTCGCCGGCGATGAGAAAAAGCCTCACGCGAAATCCGTGGCGACAAGGAACAGGCCCCGCGCATCCGCCTCCGCGATCATCTGCGCGCGGTCCAGCAGCAGCACGCCGCCCGTGTCGAAGGCAATGCCCCTGAGCCCCGCGCGCGCCGCCGTCTCAACGCTCTGCGGCCCCAGCGCGGGCATGTCGATGCGCCGGTCCTGCCCAGGCTTCGGCGCCTTGCAGAAGACCCCGCCCTCAGGCAGCGGATGGCCCGCCGCGCGCAGATCCGCCAGATGACCGAGCATCGCATCCGTGCCCGGCAGCGCCTCGAGCCCGAGGCACTGGCCGCGCGCCACCACGCAGCCCTGCCCCACATCGGCCACGCCCATCGCCCGCAGGATCGCAGCCCCGCGCGTGACATCCTCCCGGTCCTGCGCCTTGGGCGTGTGCGCCCCAAGCGCGCCTGCCTGCCCGGCCAGCAGATCGGGGCGGATATCCTGCGCGGCGACCACCTCGATCCCCCATTCGCCCATCAGCGCGATCACCTCGCGCAGCGTGCCGTCATCGCCCTGCTGCATCGCCGCCATGATGCGCGGCAGAAGCTGCATCGTCGCCGGATCAAGTAGCGCCGGATCGAGCCGCGGGCGATGCACGCCGCCGGCAAAGACCGCGCGCGTCACCCCCATCCCCTGCAACTGATCGAGAAAGGGCACGAGCCGCTCCAGCCGGAAGCGGACCACCTCGCCGCCTGTGCGGGCCGCGCTCTCGAACCCCTCCATCTCGGCGAGGATCGGCGCGTCGCCTTCAAGCGCCTCGGCCAGCAGGACGGGCAGCCGCCCGCGCCCCGAAATCAGCGCGATCCGGCTCATTTGGGGCGCAGGAAATTTCGGCCCGCCGCACTCGTGAAGAATTGCGCGACCTGCACCACCGGGTCCGAGACTGCATCCGCCAGGAGCCCCTCGGCCAGTTCAGCAAGCGCCCCCTCGCCCGTTGCCAGCCGCTTGTAGGCCGCGCGCAACTCGGTGATCTCGGTGCGCGACATGCCCCGACGCTTGAGCCCGATCAGGTTCAGCCCCTGCAACTCGGCATCCGGGCCCGCGACGAGCCCGAAGGGCATCACGTCATGGACCACCCGCGCCATGCCCGCGATCATCGCCCCCTCGCCGATGCGCACGAATTGATGCACGCCCGCCAGCCCGCCAATGATTACATTGTCCTCGACCACCACATGCCCGGCAAGCCCCGCGCAATTGGCCAGGATCACATTATTGCCCACCTGCACGTCATGGCCGACATGCGCGCCCGCCATGATCAGGCAATTGTCGCCCACCCGCGTCACGCCACCGCCTTGCGCCGTGCCCAGGTGCAGGGTCGCATTCTCGCGGATGCGCACGTTGCGCCCGACGATCAGCCGCGTGCGCTCGCCTGCATATTTCAGATCCTGCGGGATTTCCCCGACCGAGGCGAAGGAAAACACAGTGCTGCCCGCGCCGATCTCGGTCCAGCCGGTGACCAGCGCATGCGGGCGGATCGTGACAGACGCGCCCAGCGTCACCTCGGGGCCGATCACGGCGAACGGGCCGATCGTGCAGCCCGGCCCCACCCGCGCGCCGGGCTCGACCACGGCCATCGGGTGCACCTCGGCGCTCGGGTCGATCAACGCGCTGCTCATTCCGTCGAGGTGGCGTTGTAGTCGATCCACGCGGCGAATTCGGCCTCGGCGGCAACCTCGCCCGCCACCCTGGCCACGCCCACGAGCTTCCAGATCTTGGTCGAGCCGCGCTTGACGGTCACATGCAGTTCCAGAACATCGCCGGGGACGACCTTGCGGCGGAACTTGGCCTTGTCGATCGACATGAAATAGACGAGCGGGCGCTTCTCGGCAAAACCCACCGACAGCCCCACCAGCACCGCCGAGGTCTGCGCCATCGCCTCGATGATCATCACCCCGGGCATGATCGGCGCGCCGGGGAAATGGCCCTGGAAATGCGGCTCGTTGATGGTGACGTTCTTCACCCCCACCGCCGAGGTCCGCGCCACCACATCGCGCACGTGGTCGATCAGCAGGAAAGGATAGCGATGCGGGATGATCCGCATGATTGTCGCCAGATCCGCCTCACGGGGCACATCGGTGGGGGTGTCGGTCATCAGCGGGACTTTCCTTGCAGCTTCCGGCCTCGGTCTAGCAACTGCGCCCGCGGCTGGCAAGCCGGGCTCAGCGCAGGCCCAGCGGGAACGGCGCCGGGCCGCCATCGCCGATCTCCGCGTCCATCGCGGCCGCGGCGGCATCGGTGATGTCGAGCCCCGGCACACCGATGATCACCGCGCGCGCGTCGATGATGATCTGCCCGCCCTCGGCCGCGAGCACCTCTTGCAGGATCGGGCCGATCTCGGAGAAGAAGCGCCGCCGCTCGGACTCCTCGAACTGGCTCAGGCGCTGGGTCTTCTCGGCCTGGGCGCGCCGGATCGCCTCGGCCTCGGCATCGAACTGGTTGGCGGCCGCGCGGAACTCCTCGACGCTCATCTCTGCGCGCTGCGCGGTCAGCTCCGCCTCGCGCGCGGTCAGTTCTTCCAGCAGCGCGTCATTCTCGGCCTCGAGCAGGCGCGAGGCCTCGGCGATCTCCTCGGTGACGCGCTGGCCGAATTGCGACTCGCGAAACAGCCGCTCGTCATCGATGGTGCGCAACCAGTCGCGCGCGCGGCCCGTATCGGGGTCGATCGGCTGGCCGAGCGAGAAGGCAGGCTGCGCCTGCGCCGGCGCCATGAGGCCGCCCATCAGCGCGATCCCCAGCAGCCCGGCCCAAGCCCAGGCCCGCATCAGAATTGCGAGACGATCGAGAAGTCGAAATTCTGCGCCCGGTCGCGGTCCAGCTTGCGCACCGCGCGCGAGAAATCGAAGCGCAACGGCCCGAGCGGGCTTTCCCAGAACAGCGACACACCCACGGCCGCACGCGCGTTGAACTCGTTGTAATCGGTGCCATCGTCGATCATGTTGATGCCCGCGCGTGACACATTATCGACCCCCCAGACCGAGCCCGCATCGGCAAAGACGCCCCCGCTCAGGCCATATTCCTCGGGCGTGCCCAGAGGGAATTGCGCCTCAAGCTGCAGCGCGACATAGCGATTGCCGCCCAGCACGTCATTGCTGCCCGACGCAAAATCGCGCGGCCCCGAATTGCCGCGGGCGAAGCCGCGCATGACATTGGCCAGCTGAAACCGCTCGCGGTTGCGGCTGGCGCCGTCGAACATGTGCACAAGGCCCGCGCGCGCATCGGCGCGCAGCGTCACATCCTCGTTCAGAACCGCCATCTCGTAGCCCGCGCGCAGCTCGTTGCGCAGGAAGCGGCGATCCTGATTGCCCGCGCCCAGATCCTGGGTCACGCTGAAGACATAGCCCTGGCTCGGGTCGATCCCGCGGCCGCGATTGTCGAGCGTATAGGTATAGCCAAGCGTCCCCGTGACCGCGGTGCCGCCATCCGCATCGTCGCGCAGCCGCAGTGATGCATCGCCATCAAGCCCCGTCAGCCGATCGAGCACCAGCCCCTGGCGCAGCTGCACCCGCCCGAATTCGCTGACCGGAAAGCCGATCGAATTGTTGAAGAACGCCTCGCGCGTGTTGAAATCGGAAAAGAAGCTGCGCGTCTCGCGGTAGCCCACGCCCAGCGTGTAGCTCAGGTCGCGGTCAAACAGCGCCGGCTCGCGGAAATCGAACGAGATGTCGCGCGACCCGCGCACTGTGTTGAAATTCAGCGCCACCGACTGGCCCCGGCCCAGGAAGTTGCGCTCGGAAAACGAGATCCCGAAGCCCACGCCCTGCACGCGCCCATAACTCACCGAAAAGCCGAGCGAGCCCGTCGTGGTCTCCTCGACCTCGATATCGACGATCGCCTGATCCGGGGCGCTGCCCTGCCGCGTGTCGACCTGCACATCGGTAAAATACCCCAGCGCCCGGATCCGCTGCGCCGCCTCGCGGATTTCGCGCGGGTTCAGCGGGTCGCCCTCGGCCGAGACGAATTGCCGGCGCAGCACCCGATCCATCGTGGTGGTATTGCCCTGGATGTCGATGCGTTCCACGAAGACCCGGTCGCCGCGCACGATGGAGAATTCCACATCGATGATGCCAGTGCGGTTGTCGCGGGTAAAGCGCGGCTCGGCGCGGATGAAGCGCAGCCCGCGCTGCGAGGCAAGTTGCTCGATCCGCGCGATGTTCTGATCAAGCACCCCGGGCGCGTAGATCGTGCCCGGGCGCAGGCGCAGCACGGCCTGGTAATCGGCCGCATCGATCCCCTCGACCTCGCTGATCACCGAAACCTGCCCGAAGCGGAACTGCATCCCTTCGCGGATATTGAAGGTCAGGAAGAAACGGTCGCGTTCGCGGGCGATCTCGGAGGTGACCGACAGGATCTCGAAATCGATATAGCCGCGCGAGCGGTAGAAATCCGTCAGCAACTGCCGGTCAAGCGCGATGCGCTCGGCCACGAAAGTGTCGCGCTGCACAAGCCAGCGGAACAGCCCCGCCTGCTTGGTGTCGATCACCTGCCGCAGCCGATAGCTCGAAAACGCCCGGTTGCCGACGAAGGACACCCGCTCGATCTCGACGACCGTACCCTCGCGGATCTCGAAGGCCAGATCGACGCGGTTGTCCCCGCGTGGCAGCACCTGCGGCGTGACCTCGGCCGCGGTCCGGCCGCGGCGCGCGTAAAGCTCGGCGATCGCGCGCGCATCCGCCTCGACCTGCGCGGGCGAGAGCACGCGCCCCGCGCGTGTCTGGACCACTTCCGCGATCGCATCGTCATCGATGCGGCGATTGCCTTCGAAATTGACCACACCGATGATCGGGTATTCGGTCACGCGAATCGTGAGGGTGGCCCCTTGCGGGATGACCTCGACATCCTCGAACAGCCCCGAGGCCGAAAGATTGCCAAGCGCGCGGTTCAGATCACCCGCGCTGAGCCGCTGGCCCGGCGCGATCCCCGCAATGCTGATGAGCGTCGGGTCATCGACCCGGATATTGCCCTCGGTCGTGATGGTCGAGAACTGGAAATCCTGTGCCGCGACCGGCCCCGGCATCATGCCGAGTGACATCAGACAAAATGCAGTCGCTGCAAGGAAGCGCAGAGTTTTCTGTCCCACACCCCGGTCGCGCGACAGCCGCATCGACAATACACTGCGCATCTCAAGCCCCAGTTCTTAACGCGTTATTATGGGCTCTGCGTAGCCGGTTCGATGTCCCTTGTCAAAGCAATCGGGTTCGCTCGGGTTCGCTTTGCGCGCGAGTGTGGCCGAATGCGCAACCGGGGTGGGGCCAGGCCTTGGGGCGGCCCGGATCAGCGGAGGTTCAGGGTCACCGGAGGTTCAGAATCATGGGGCCATACCCAAGCAGCGTGACCAGCAAGCTGGCGAATGCCATCCCCAGCACGATCAGCGCGAGCACGATGATCTTGTGTCCGATCTGCGACCATAACAGCCGCATGTTGCGTAGTTCCATGTCCAGATAAGCCATGCGTCCCTCCTGT
>SLKB01000387.1 GCA_007134805.1 Paracoccaceae bacterium | reverse complement strand
GCGTATTTCTTCGTCGCATCACCCCCGATGGCGAACAGGGCGATATCCCAGCCAGTGAAGTCGAACTGATCCAGATCCTGACATTTCAGGGTCCTGTCGCCAAAGCTGACCTCGGTTCCCTGGCTGCGACGCGAGGCAAGTGCCGCGATCTTGTCGACGGGGAACTCACGCTCGGCCAGGATGTTCAGCATTTCGTGGCCCACATTGCCCGTGGCGCCGACGACGACGACGTTATAGCCCATTTCGGCCTCCATTTCTCTGTTGCCGCGGGGCTTAGCTTATTTGCCCGCCAAGGTGAAGGCGCTAATCCGTCCGGTCGCGGGCGAAGGCGTAGATCACACAGCCGATAAGCAGCAGGACAAGGAAGAACAGGAACAGCGTCTGGTACGGCGCCTCGGGCGGCAGGGCGGGCGTCATGCGATGCACAGGGCCACTCATCATCTGGATCAACCCCACCCCTCCTATGGAAAAGAGATTGAGAAGCGTCACTCCGCGCCCCAGCAGATGCGGCGGGAAAAACGACCGGCCATGCGCCATCAGCAACGGGAAGGAGGCGCCAAAGAACCCCACACCGGCCAGTAGAAGAGCCGCGGTCCACAGCCCCGGTTGCGGGACGAGCCACAGCGCCGCGAGACAGGCCGTGCCCGCCAGATTTCCTACCAGGACCACGCCCTTGCGTGTCCCGAAGATCCGGTCAAGCGGCCCGTAGGCGAAATTGCCCAGGATCATCGCGATCGCCATGAGCAGCGTGATCTGCCCGACCGTGCGCGCATCAGCCCCGAATACATCGATCGCATAGGGCCCGGCCCAGAGCCCCCTCAGCCCGGCGGCGGGCGCGTAATTCACGATCAGAAGCGGCACGATCAGCCAAAGCGCCGGGATTCGCAGGATGTCGATCAGGCTGCCGCGCGAGCCGTCCGGGGCTTCGACCCGCGGTGGATCGACGATCAGACGCCACAAGAGCACCGAGGTGAGCGCCGTGATCAGCCCGATCACTGTGATGCTCGCGCGCCAGCCGAAGCTTTCTGCCGCCCAAGCTAGCGGCAAGGCACCAAGGATATTGCCCAGCGATCCAATGCCGATCACCGCTCCAGCGAGGGTCGCGAACACTGCGGGGGAATAAGTGCGTGCGAAGATGTAATAAGAGGCCATCAGCACCGGGGCACACCCGATCCCCAGCAGGATCATCGCGATATGGACATGAAGGGCAGTCTCGGCGGCCGCGAATGTCAGCGCGCCGCTGGTGCCGCCAAGTCCCAGAAGGACCGCAGCCGTGCGGCGCGGGCCAAAGCGATCGAGCGCCCAGCCAACCGGGATCTGCATGGCAGCGAAGGCGAGGAACCAGAGCCCCGAGGACAGGGCAAGATCCTCCGCACTCACCCCGATATCGGTTTGCAGGAAGCCCGTCAGAACCGCCAGGAATGCACGGTAGAACTGGCTGAGCAAATAGCCCAGAACGAGAAAGAACAGACCGAGTTTCATTCGGCGGGCCTCGGGAAGTGGACAGGCTGCGAGTTCTATTGAACTTGTGCAGTATTGGCAACCGGGGCGAAAGCTCAGCTTTCGGGTCGCGCAGGCGCGCCTCTGGGCTTAGGCTATGCCCAGCAGCCGTATCGGAGGCACCCCATGAAAGAGGCCGAGACCAGCTATCATTACCGTGTCATCGCCCGGGCGATCGATTTGATCGCGTCGGATGCAGGGCGGCACGCGCGGCTCGAGGACCTGGCATCTGCGCTGGGGATGAGCCCCGCGCATTTCCAGCGGCTGTTCAGCAAATGGGCGGGGGTGTCGCCCAAGCGCTTTCAACAATATCTGATGCTCGATCAGGCGCGCGAGTTGTTGGCAACAGGTGAGTCTCTGGCCGAGAGCGCGCACCGGCTGGGGCTGTCCGGGACGAGCCGTCTGCATGACCTCTTCCTGCGCTGGGAGGCCATGACACCAGGCGAATTTGCCACGGGCGGTGCTGGACTGGTCCTTGAGTTCGGGTGGTTCGAAACGCCCTTTGGACTGGCGCTTGCGGCCTCGAGTCCGCGCGGGCTGAGCGCGCTCTTTTTTGTTGAGCCAGGCGGGTGTTCCGCAGCACTCGACGCGCTGAAGCGTCGCTGGCCCAAGGCGCAGCTGCGCGAGAAGGCCTCTGGTCCCGCCCCCCACGTGGCCGCAGCTTTTGCGCAAAGCGGGCGACTTGATCTGCACATCATCGGAACACCCTTCCAGATCCAGGTATGGGAAGCCCTGTTGAGCGTACCAAGCGGTGCGACAACGAGTTACAGCGCGCTTGGCGCCCAGATCGGCATGCCGTCGGCAGCCCGGGCTATCGGCTCTGCGGTCGGGCGCAATCCCATCGGCTTCGCCATTCCCTGTCACCGGGTGTTGCGCCGCGATGGCGGGCTCGGTGGCTATCATTGGGGCGAGACGCGCAAACGCGCCATGCTGGGCTGGGAAGCCGCGCGGCGCGACGCCGCGCAGGACGCCGCCCCGCCCATCAACAGAACTTTACATGACCCCACATTGACCTCAGGATAAGAGCAATGGACTGTTCATGGAGGAACATGATGATTATCAGATTTTCAGGCCTTACTCTTGGGGTCGCTGCTTTTGTGCTGGCCGCTTGCGCGCCTGATCCTCAAAGCGACCAAAATCGCACTGTCGCCGGCGCGCTGACTGGGGCCGCAGTGGGTGCTGTTGTCGGTGCGGCGACTGGCGATGGCGGCGGACGCCGCGCCGTCGGTGGCGCTGTGATCGGCGGGACGGCCGGGGCGTTGATCGGCCAGCAACTTGACCGTCAGGCTGCGGATCTGCGCCGTCAGCTTGGCGACAATATCGATATCCGAAACACCGGTCAGGAATTGATCCTGCCCCTGCCGCAGGACCTGCTGTTCGCAACCGACAGCGCGACCCTGCGCCCGGATCTGCAGCGCGACCTTCGCGGGATCGCAAGCAACCTCGTGCAATACCCGCGCAGCGACGTGATCGTCATTGGGCACACGGATAACACGGGCTCTGCCGCCTACAACCAGGGCTTGTCGGAACGCCGCGCAGCCTCGGTAGCGCAGGTGCTACGCAGCGAGGGTGTCGCGGCCAACCGGGTCCAGACCATCGGCCGCGGGCTGACCCAACCCGTTGCCAGCAACACGACACCGGCAGGTCGGGCACAGAACCGGCGCGTGGAAATCTTCATCCGCCCGCATCAGCCCACCTGAAGCAACTTGAAGCCAAAGGAGAAAGGCCAGAGCAATCTGGCCCTTTTTCGTTGCGCCGATGTTTGATTGGTCATATCTTTTTACCAATCAGCGCCTGATTGTTGTCGACTGGCAGGGCACTGAAGGAATGACAGGATCCCGCAATGCCCTTTCAGCGCATCCAGCCCGAAAAACTGTCCCACAGCGTGGTGAAACAAATCGAGCTGCTGCTGCTCCGGGGGATCCTGCGTCCTGGTGAGCGCTTGCCGTCGGAACGTGAGCTTGCCGAAAAACTGGGTGTCTCACGGCCATCGCTGCGCGAAGCAGTCGCCGATCTTCAAAGCCGCGGCTTGCTGACCGCACGGGCTGGTGCGGGCATCTATGTGGCCGAATTGCTGGATTCGGCCTTCTCGGAGTCGCTCGTGCACCTGTTTGCGGGCCATGATGAAGCACTCTTCGACTATATCAGCTTCCGCCGGGACCTCGAGGCGATGGCGGCCGAGCGCGCGGCGCGCTATGGATCGGACACGGACCTGAAGGTCATCGACACGATCTACCGCAAGATGACCGCGGCCCATTCCAGGCCAAACCCGGATGAAGAGGCGCGGCTCGACGCCGAATTTCACCTGTCGATCGTGGAAGCGTCGCACAATATCATTATGCTGCACATCATGCGCGCGATGTTCAACCTGCTGCATCAGGGGGTCTTCTATAACCGTCAGATGATCTTCTGCCAGAACGCCTCGCGCGAAGATCTGTTGCAGCAGCATGCAGCGATCAACGAGGCGCTGCAACGGCGCGACGCGCAGGCGGCGCGCCTCGCCGCCGAGGCGCATCTGGATTTTGTAGAGCGCATCATGAGCGACAAGAAGCGCAGCGACAGGAATGAGGAAATTGCGCGCCTGCGTTTCGAACACGCGCAAGGCATCTGAGGCACAGCTCCCCCAGCAAAAAAGAACGCTCCGGCAGAAAGCCGGAGCGTCAGTTTATCATGATCCGATGTCGCGTCAGTGCAGACGGTCCCGGGCAGCCGAGATGCTCTTGCTAATCAGAGCGTCACGCCGAGCTGCGTCCATCTGCGCTGCGATCACATCGCCTGCGGCGGCAATGGCCACGGCCACGGCCTTGTTGCGCACATCGCGGATCGCGGCGGCTTCCGCCGAGGCGATCTGCTCCTCCGCGGCCTTCAGGCGGCGCGCGATCGAGGCATTGATGTCGGCCTTGGCCTGCTCGGCGACATAGGTTGCCTCGGCCTTGGCCTTCTCGACAATGCGGGCGGCCTCGTCCTTGACCTCGGCCTGCTTGCGTTCGAACGATGCATGCAATTCGAGCGCTTCTTCGCGCAGGCGGCGTGCCTCGTCGAGTTCGGCCCGGATCGTGTCCGCGCGCGAATCGAGAAACCCCGTGACCTTGTCGGGAACCTTGAAATACACAAGGATGCCAACGAAGATCACGAAGGCCATCAACACGATCAGATCAGTATTGCGCAACGAGAAGAAGGGATAGTCGCCCGCCGCCATCGCGGGCGTTGCAACGAGCATCGCCACAGATGCTAACCGGATCATGCCGCGCCCCCTTTCAGCCGCGCCGAGACGGCCTCGTCAATGCGCGAGGCCTCTGCGGGCACACCAAAGGCTTCGACGATGTCGCCTGTCGCGTCCTTCGACACCTGCGTCACCATCTCCATCGCGCTGTCCCGGATCTCTCGGATCCGGCGCTCGGATTCGGAAGATTTCGCGGCGATCTCGGCATTGGCTTTCGCGATCTGCTGATCGAGTTCTTCCTGCATCTCGGCCTTGGCGGCGTCGATGATCGACTGAGCCTCGACACGCGCATCGGCGAGCGCCTTGTTATAGGCGGCCTCGGCCTCTTGCGCCCGCAGCTTGTAATCCTCGGCCGCGGCGATGTCGCTGGTGATCGTGCCGCGCCGATCCGCGAGCACGGCAGCAACACGCGGCAAGGCGACCCGCGACATGATGTAAAACAACACCACGAGCGTCACGACGAGCCAGAAGATCTGGTTCGAGAACGTTGTGATATCGAGTTGGGGCATGCCAGTGCCCGAGGCTTCTATCTCTTCCATGCTGTCCCCATCGCCCTGTTATGGCGGAGAGGGCCTGCCGGCCCTCTCATTCCATCCCACCGTTCGTGCGCGATCAGACGGCGAACATCAACAGAAGTGCAACGAGGAACGAGAAGATGCCGAGCGCTTCGGCGAAGGCGATCCCGACGAAGAGCATGGCCTGTTGCCCTGGCGCCGCCGAGGGGTTGCGCAGCGCACCCGACAGGTAGTTGCCGGCGATATTGCCCACACCCATTGCCGCGCCGCCCATGCCGATGGCGGTCAGACCGACACCGATGAATTTTCCCATTTCTGCGATATCGCCTTCCATGTCGTCTCTCCTTGAGTTTTGGAATTGGCTGGATTTGTCTCTGACCTGTGCGCTGGCCCGCCGTCAGTGCGACGGATGCAAGGCATCACGCAGGTAGACGCAGGTCAGAATGGTGAACACATAGGCCTGGATCACGGCTACAAGCAGTTCGAGCGCATAGAGCGCGGTCACAGCGAGCACAGGTACGAAGAAGGCTGCACCAAGCGCGCTTGCGAAGCCTGCGAAAACCTTCGCCACGGCATGGCCCGCCATCATCGCGCCTGCCAGACGTATGGAGTGGCTGACGGGACGCGCGAAATATGAGATCAACTCGATCACTGCGAGTGCGGGGCGCAAAGCCAGCGGGGCCGAACTGACCCAGAAGAGGCCGAGGAATTTCGGCCCGTTCAGGATGAAGCCCAGCGCCGTCACTGACAGGAAGACGGTCAGTGCAAGCACGGCAGTCACTGCGATATGCGATGTGGTCGTGAAAGCGAAGGGAATAAGCCCGAGGAGGTTCGCAAACAGAACGAACATGAAGACCGTGAAGACATGCGGAAAAAAGCGCACCGCGTCATGGCCCGCCACATCCTCGACCATCTTGTAGACAAACCCGTACGTCATTTCGGCCGCCGATTGGGCGCGCGTCGGGATGATTGCGCGCCCGCGTGCACCGAAGATCATCAGCGCCGATGCGGCGACAACGGTCAACGCCATCCAGAGCGTGACATTTGTCGGGGTGTACCAGCTGACATCCCCCCCGAACAGGGCCTTGACCTCGAACTGGTCCATCGGGCGAATATCGAAACTTGCATTTCCATCAGCCACTGGGTCTGTCCTCTCGCTCCACACCCGGTTTGTCCGGGGCCGCGTTGTCTTCGTCCGGGGCCCGCAATTCCTGCGCGGACCGCAACATCGCCTTGACCCCGGCTGCAAAGCCCAGAAGGGTCAGCGTCACCAACATCAGCGGGCCGGTTCCCATCAGGACATCGAGCCCGTATCCAATCGCCGCGCCCACACCGAGGCCAGCTACCAGTTCAACCACCATGCGCCACCCCACCTGCGCCATCGTGTGATGGTCCGGTGCGGGTTTTGGCGGGTCCAGCGCGGCTTTGGCTTTCGCGATCCGGGCTGCGAGCGCGTCCAGGCGCTCTGTCTCGTCCCGCTCTGCCACGGTGTGCCACCTCCGGCTAAGTTGCGCGCAAGCTAGGCGCGGCATTGTCGAGAGTCAAGTGCAGAACGGATTGGTGAAGATCTTCCCAAGTAACTGTTTTAAATATACAAATACCAATCAGCGCTTGGGCCGTCGCATCCCCGCCATCAGCCAGGAGGCTTGGTGATATTCAACCGTCTGGTTGACTTTTTGGGAGTGCCGGGTCAGAGCATCCCCATGCAGACCGTTGAAACCGCGCGCCTTGATCTGGTCTTCATGGCCCTCGCCGATCCGACCCGGCGCGCGATCCTCGCGTTGCTGCTGGAGGACGACATGGCCGTGACCGATGTCGCGGCACCTTTCGAAATGTCGCTGGCGGCGATCTCCAAGCATCTGGGGATCCTCGCCTCGGCTGGGCTGATCAGCCAGGAAAAACGCGGGCGGGTCAAATGGTGCAAGCTCGAACCCGACGCGTTGCGCGACGCGAGCATCTGGATGCAGACATTCGGTCACTTCGAGGCCGTCCATCTCGATGCGTTCGAGCGCTTCCTGACCCAGGAACTGGAGCCTCCCCCGCCCGGCCCGGCTGCGTGATCAGTCGATCTGCGTGAAGGCATCGCGCAGCGCGCGCGACCAGGCCGTACTCATCCGGGCAAAATCCTCGTCATTGGCCTCGATCCGGCGTTGCTCGCTGATGCGGAGCGCGTCGGTCTCGATCACCACCATATCGAGCGGCATGCCCACACTCAGGTTTGACCGCAGGGTCGAATCCATGGACAGGAGCACGGCCTTACGCGCATCCCCAAGCGGCGTGTCGGCGCTGATAACCCGGTCGAGGATCGGCTTGCCATATTTGTGCTCGCCGATCTGCAGATAGGGCGTGTCCTCAGTCGCCTCGATAAAATTGCCCTCGGTATAGACGAGGAAGAGCCGCATCTTTCCCCCGCGGCGCTGGCCCGCCACGATCATCGAGGCGTTCGCCGCCTGGCTCGCGCGGTCCATCCGCGCCTTGGTCTCGGCACTCACACGGGACAGCATCTCGCCGGTGATGGTCGCCACATCGAGCAGGCTTTCGGCCTTCATGATCGAGGTCTCATGCGTGGCATCCGGGTCGTCGATCGCCTCGGACAGAAGCGCGAGCGTCTTCTGGGTGACGGACAGATTGCCGGCGGTCATCATCGCGATGACCCTCTCGCCCGGATCCTCGAAGGTGAACATCTTCCGATAGGTCGAGATATTGTCGAGCCCGGCATTCGTACGCGTGTCCGACAAGAGCACGAGCCCCACCTTCAGCAACAGCCCCACGCAATAGGTCATTTCCTTCTCCCACTGACCAGAGAGCGGCGCATCTTGCCCGGCACCGTGTATCATTGGGCGTTATTGTTGCGCATCAATGGTGACTGTTACGTCAAGATGTTCTTCGGCGCCGCCCAGGACAAGCCCGCGGATGGGCGCGGCGTCCTGCGAATCGAGGCCCGAGCCGAGGCGGATGTACTGGTCATTGGGGCAGGACTTGTTGGATGCGTCGAATCCGACCCAACCGAGCCCGTCGACAAAGATCTCGGCCCATGCATGGCTGGCTTCATGCAGACCAGTCTCCTCAGAGGCGTTGAGATAACCAGAGACATAGCGCGCCGGCATATGCGCCAGATGTGCTGCCGAAATCAGGACCTGCGTATGATCCTGGCACACGCCCGCCCCCTCGATCATCGCTTCGGCAGCGGTGGTGTGCGCGTGCGTCGCGCCCGGGCGATAGGGAAGCGCATCCGCAACGGCCGCCGCCAGCGCATGCGCCCGGTCGAGCGCGCTCGCGCCCTCCATCCCGTCGAGCGCCTGCGCCGTCAGATCCCGGATCGCGCGATTGGGCTTGGTGCGCGAAGTGTCGCGAAGATAGGCTTGCGGCGGCACCCGCTCGCGATGACCGCGCAGCACGCCGGAT
>SLKB01000303.1 GCA_007134805.1 Paracoccaceae bacterium | reverse complement strand
GGGCCGGTTTCCCTTTGCAAGGCGCGCGCGTTCGGGCTAAAGGCTGCGCAAGTTGAAACCCCGCCCCAAGGAGCGCTGCGCGCATGAAGGCTGCTGTCATCACCTATCCGGGATCGAATTGCGACCGCGACCTGGCGGAGGCCTTGCGCGCGGCGGGCGCCGAGGTGACGATGGTCTGGCACAAGGAGACCGCGCTGCCGGCGGGCATCGATCTCGTGGGGCTGCCGGGCGGGTTTTCCTTCGGGGACTACCTGCGCTGCGGGGCGATTGCGGCGCGCGCGCCGATCGCGCCGGCGCTCGCCGGTTTCGCGGCGCGCGGGGGCCATGTGCTGGGCATCTGCAACGGGTTTCAGGTGCTGCTGGAAATGGGGCTGCTGCCCGGGGCATTGCTGCGCAATTCCGGGCTGCGCTATATCTGCAAGCCCGTGGGCTTGCGGGTCGAGACGTGCGACAGCGCCTTTACCGCCGCCTATCGCGCGGGCCAGGAGATCAGCGTGCCGATTGCCCATCATGATGGCAATTACACGGCCGATGCCGAGACGCGCGCGCGGCTCGCGGGTGAGGATCGGGTGGCGTTTCGCTATCTCGACGCGCCCAACGGGTCGATGGAGGCAATCGCGGGCATCCTGTCGGAGAACCGCCGCGTGCTGGGCATGATGCCCCATCCCGAGCGTGCGATGGATGCGCGCCAGGGCAGTGCCGATGGCGCGGGGCTGTTTGCGAGCCTGATGGGCGCCTTCGCGCCGGCCTGAGCGGCGCGCGCTTGAGCAGGGCGCGCTTTCGCCATATTGTACGAAGATGACAGCCACACCCGACACGTCACGGCGTTCCAGCATTCTGGGCATCCCCCTGTGGGGCCGGCTGGTGGTGGCCGGGATCGTGCTTCTGGCAGTGGTCAGCACCTGGTTTCTCAATGCCTTCCTGTCGGACCGGCTGACCGAGGCCACGCGCAACCGCGCCGAGCTGCGCCTCGTGCTCTATTCCGGCAATATCCAGTCGGAACTGCAGCGCAATTCGGTGGTGCCGCTGCTGCTTGCGCGCGACCCGGCGCTGATCACGGCGCTGCGCGAGGGCAATTTCGCGACCACGTCGCACCGTCTGATTGATCTGCAGACCGAGATCGGCGCGGCCTCGATCGAGCTTCTGGATGCCAATGGCCGCGTCGTGGGCGCGACCGACCGGGTGCATCTGGGCAAGAATCGCAGCGCCGATTCCGCCTTTGTCGAGGCGCGGCGCGCGACCGACACGCTGTTTCTGGTGGAAGAGCTGGAAAGCGGCGGCTTCGGCTTCAGCTTCGTGCGCCCGGTGCGGCAGGGGCCGGAAGTGCTCGGCGTCGTAGTGGTGGGCGCGGATCTGTCGAAATTCGAGCGCAGCTGGGCAGGGTTCACGGATGCCGTGGCGCTGATGGATTCGAGCGGGCGGATCATCCTGGCCACCGAGCCGCGCTGGCGGGGACGCGCGCTTGACGAGGCGCTGGCGCTGCGCGATGCGCCCTCGGCCATCGCGCGCGCGCTGCGCGCCACCGCGGACTGGGCGCAGACCCCGCCCGATGCCTTCGTGCGCGGCGAGGCGGTGCTGCAATCGGAAGTGCGCGTGCCGTTCCGGGGCTGGCGGCTGGTGAGCTTTACCCGCTACGATTCGGTGCGCGAGAGCGTCAATGGCGCGCTGGCGCTTGTGCTCACGGGCTTTGCGCTGCTGCTGGCGCTGACTTTCTACATCCTGAGCCGGCGCGCCTGGTCGCAATCGGCCGCCTTCCAGCAGGAAAGCCAGGATCTGCGCGCGCTCAACGCGCGGCTGCAGCGCGAGGTTGCGGCAAGGGTGCGGGTGCAGAAGGATCTCGCCGTGGCCGAGCAGACGCTGGCGCAATCGTCGAAACTGGCCTCGCTGGGCGAGATGTCGGCCTCGGTCAGCCATGAGTTGAACCAGCCGCTTGCGGCGATGAAGACCTATCTGGCCGGCGCGCGGCTGCTGTTGCGGCGCAAGCGCCTTGAGGAGGCGCTGGCCTCGTTCCAGCGCATCGATGACCTGATCGACCGGATGGGGGCGATCACGCGCACGCTCAAATCCTTTGCCCGCAAGGGGGGCGAGGCCTTCGCGCCGATCGACCTGCGCACCTGCGTTGCCGATGCGCTCACCATGATGGAGCCGATGCTGCGCGACAGCCGGGTACTGGTCACGCGCACCGTCCCGCCCGAGCCGGTGATGATCATGGGCGACACGGTCCGGGTCGAGCAGGTGATCCTGAACCTCGTGCGCAATGCGGTCGATGCCACCGCCGATGTGAACGCGCCGCAAATTCACATTCTGATCAGCCAGGGTGAGACCACCAAGCTGACCGTCCGTGACAATGGACATGGAATCAAGGATATAGACGCGCTTTTTGAACCATTTTATACCACCAAGCCGGCGGGCAAGGGCGTCGGGCTGGGGCTTGCGATTTCCTCGGGTATCGTCAATGACCACGGGGGTCGGCTGACGGCGCTCAATGCGTCCGATGGCGGGGCCGTGTTCGAGGTCGAATTCCCGCGCGAAGACCGGATGCAGGACGCGGCCGAGTGATGAGATATTGCCGCAATCAGCGCGGCAGGGGGCGTGGCCGTCCCCTGCCGCTGCTGCCATGAGGAGCAGGACATGAGCCGTCACATGCGCGTTGCGATTGTCGATGATGAGCATGACATGCGCCAGTCGATCAGCCAGTGGCTGGCGCTGTCGGGATTTGCGACCGAGACCTATGCCGACGGCCAGGAAGCGCTTGCCGCGATCGGCGCGGATTTCCCGGGCGTGGTGATCACTGATATCCGCATGCCGAATATCGACGGGATGACGCTTCTGAAGCGGCTCGTGGCGCTGGACAGTTCGATCCCGGTGATCATGATCACGGGCCATGGCGATGTGCCGATCGCCGTCGAGGCGATGCGGCTGGGCGCGTTCGATTTCCTTGAAAAACCCTTCGATCCCGAGCAGATGATGGCGCTGGCCGAGAAGGCTGCGAAGAAGCGCACGCTCGCGCTCGAGGCGCGGGCGCTGCGGCAGGAACTGGGCGATGGCACCACGGTCATGCGCCGTCTGGTGGGCGCGTCCGAGGTGATGCAGCGGCTGCGCGAGGATATCCTCGATATCGGGCAGGCCGACGGGCATGTGCTGATCGATGGCGAGACGGGCACGGGCAAGACGCTGGTGGCGCATGCGCTGCATGCCGTGGGGCCGCGGGCGGCGCGCAAGCTGGTCTCGTTCAGTGTGGCGGGGCTCTCGGACGACGCTTTTGCGCTGCGGCTGTTCGGGCCGGCGGAGGAGGGGCTGGGCAAGCCGCTTGTGGAAGAGGCGCGCGGGGGCACGCTGATCATCGAGGATGTCGAGCAGCTGACCGAGGCGATGCAGGGCCGGCTGATGGGGCTGATCGGCGAGCTGGGCACCCCGCCCGAGACGCGGCTGATCGCGGTGCGCAACACGCATCGGCCCGACAGCGCGCTCGAGGATGTGCTGCGCCCCG
The DNA here is from genome assembly GCA_007134805.1 of Paracoccaceae bacterium. Lineage (GTDB taxonomy): Bacteria > Pseudomonadota > Alphaproteobacteria > Rhodobacterales > Rhodobacteraceae > Roseinatronobacter. The sequence continues at coordinate 5,158 of SLKB01000303.1, read as the reverse complement.
ATCTCTACTACCGGTTGAGCGCGCACAAGATCGCCCTGCCGCCGCTGCGGATGCGTGGCGAGGATATCCTGGCGCTGTTCGCCTCCTATCTGGAGCAGTTCGCCGATGAATACGGCTGCGCGGTGCCCGAGGTTTCGGTCTCGGACGCGGCACAGCTGTTGCAGGCGCCCTGGCCGGGCAATGTGCGCCAGCTGGTCAATATCGCCGAGCGCGCCGTGCTGCAGAGCCGGCGCGACGAGACGGCGCTGATGTGGCTGATCATGGCCGATAACGAGGCCACGGGCGAGGCGGTGACGACCGAGGGCAAGCCGCTGAAGGAACATGTGGAAGCCTTCGAGCGGATGCTCATCGACAACACGATGCGCCGGCACAAGGGCTCGATCACGGCAGTGATGGAAGAGCTGTGCCTGCCGCGGCGCACGCTCAACGAGAAGATGGCCAAATACGGGCTGGTGCGCTCGGATTACGTCTGAGCGCGCAGGGGCACGGCGGGCGCGGAGCGCGCGGGGGGGGGAGGAGCGCCCGCTCGGGGTGCCGCTGGCACGCCTCGCGGGCGCTGCGTGGCGGTTCCCGCCACGCGGGCGTGGTGCCTCATTTTCGGACAGTGCCGCGGGCGTGCAGGGCGCGGGTGAAAATGGGGCATTGTCTTTTGCCGCCGATCGCCTCTATGATGCACGCGTAAGGGTGTGTCCGCCGACAGTCTGTCCCCGGGCCCCTGAACGGATTTCGCTGCCCTGGCTGACCGGTGTCACATGGCCCGTGTCGCCCTGGCAGATGGATCGCCGCAAGGCACACTTTGCCTGCCTGGCTCGAATGACAGGGCGGGTGCAACTCACGCGCTGCGCAGGCAGCGTCAAGGAAACGCGATGACAGGCACCGACCGCGACGTGACGCGCCCCTGCATGAGGATCGCCCCGAGGGCCCCTCTCGCGCAGGGCGAGCGCGGAGGGTCGCGCGACCTGCTTCTGTCATCCTCCCGGAAAAGCCGCGCAGCCGCGCGTGCAGGATGGCGCAGGGCCCAGCCCTTGCGCACGGCCTGGCAGGCTGGCTTGTCTGCGCGCATTGGATCTTCATGTCACAGAAAATGCTTATCGATGCCACCCACGCGGAGGAAACCCGCGTGGTCGTGGTCGACGGAAACAAGGTCGAGGAATTCGACTTCGAGACGGCAAGCCGGCGCCAACTGGCCGGCAATATCTATCTCGCAAAGGTAACACGGGTCGAGCCGTCGCTGCAGGCGGCCTTTGTCGATTATGGCGGCAACCGGCACGGCTTTCTCGCCTTCAACGAGATTCATCCCGATTACTACCAGATCCCGGCTGCGGACCGTGCCGCCCTGCTCGAGGAGGAGCGCGTGTTCGCGCGCGCGGCCGACGAGGATGAGGCGAACGGAGGCGAGAAGGGCGGCGCCAGCAAGAGTGCGGCCGAGGCGGATGCCAAGCCCGGCAAGGGTGAGAAGAAGGTGCGCCGCTCGTCCAGCCGGCGCAAGCCTGCCGCCAAGGCCGAGCGCGCGGTCTCGGAGGATCAGATCGAGAGCCAGGCGATTGCCGGCATGGACATCATCGATCTGGGCGAGGCGGATGAGGCGGAGGCAGGCGCGACGTCCGAGACGGCCGCGCCCGGCCCGCTCGACAGCGCCGAGACTGCACCCGCGCCCCAGTCCGGGCAAGAGCCCGAGACGGCCCGCGACGCCGCTACCGCCGCCGCCGCTGCTGACGCGCGCGCACCCCGGATCGACGAGCCCGAGGAGCCTTATCGCGCCGCCGATCATGCGACCGAGATCGATGACCGGATCGAGGCGGTGTCAGACGGGGATCCGTCCGAGGAGATGCGCCCGCGCCGCAAGCCGCGGCCGCGCCACTACAAGATCCAGGAAGTGGTCAAGGTGCGCCAGATCATGCTGGTCCAGGTGGTCAAGGAAGAGCGCGGCAACAAGGGTGCGGCGCTGACGACCTATCTGAGCCTTGCGGGGCGCTACTGCGTGCTGATGCCCAACACGGCGCGCGGTGGCGGGATCAGCCGCAAGATCACCAATGCCGCCGACCGCCAGAAGCTCAAGGCGATCGCGTCCGAGATCAAGGTGCCCGAGGGCGCCGGGCTGATCATCCGCACGGCCGGCGCCAACCGCACCCGCGCCGAGATCAAGCGCGATTACGAGTATCTGCTGCGCCTGTGGGAGCAGATCCGCGATCTGACGCTCAAATCCATCGCGCCGACGCCGATCTACGAGGAAGGCAACCTGATCAAGCGCACGATCCGCGATCTCTACAGCAAGTCGATCGAGGAAGTGCTGGTCGAGGGCGAGCATGGCTACCGCGTGGCCAAGGATTTCATGAAGATGATCATGCCGTCCCACGCCAAGAACGTGAAGCTTTACGCCGACCCGTTGCCGCTGTTCGCGCGCTATCAGGTGGAAAGCTACCTGTCGGGCATGTTCAACCCGACAGTGCAGCTGCCCTCGGGCGGGTATATCGTCATCGGGGTGACCGAGGCGCTGGTGGCGATCGACATCAACTCTGGCCGGGCGACGCGCGAGGGCTCGATCGAGGAAACCGCGCTCAAGACCAATCTCGAGGCGGCCGAGGAGATCGCGCGGCAATTGCGGCTGCGCGACCTCGCGGGGCTGATCGTGATCGATTTCATCGACATGGAAGAGCGGCGCAACAATGCCGCGGTCGAGAAGATGCTCAAGGACAAGCTGAAATCCGACCGCGCGCGGATTCAGGTGGGGCGGATCTCGGGCTTCGGGCTTCTGGAGATGTCGCGCCAGCGGCTGCGGCCGGGGATGCTGGAGGCGACAACCCAGCCCTGCCCGCATTGCCACGGCACCGGGCTGATCCGGTCGGACGATTCGATGGGGCTGAGTATCCTGCGCCAGATCGAGGAAGAAGGCACGCGCGGCAAATCGGCCGAGGTGCTGGTGCGCGCGCCGGCGGGGGCGGTGAATTTCCTGTTCAATTTCAAGCGTGAACATATCGCGCAGATCGAGGCGCGCTATGGCATGGCGGTCCGGCTGGAAGTCGACCCGGCGATGGTGAGCCCGGATTTCACGATCGAGAAGTTCAAGACCGCGACACGTGTGGCAACACCGCCGGCGGCGGTTGTCTCGCTTGATGCGTCCTTCATGCCCGAGATCGAGGAGGAGGAGGAGGACGAGGTCGAGGAGGTCGAGGACGCGGTGCAGCCCGCGGCGGCCGCGTCGGCGCCAGAGGAAGAGGCCGACGATCAGCCGCGCAAGAAGCGCCGCCGCCGGCGGCGGCGGGGGCGCGGGAAGGATCAGAACGGCGATCAGAACGGTGATCAGGGCAGCGATCAGGGCGACGACTGGGCCGAGGCGCCTGCTGCTGCCGCGGCCAGTGCCGAGGATACGGCAAGCGACGAGGACGAGGCCGCGGCCAAGCCACGGCGCGGCCGGCGCGGCAAGGGGCGCAAGGCGCCCGAGCCCGAGAGCACGGCCGAAGCGCCCGCGCTTGTCGCCGATGATGCGGCGGCTGCGGCTGACGCCGAACCCGTCGCCGAGGCCGAGGCCAAGCCCGCCAAGCCCAAGCGCACGCGGCGCAAGCCCAAAGCCGCCGAGGCCCCGGCGCCCGAAGTCGAGGCACCCGATGTCGATGTGCCTGGGGCCGAGACGCCCGAGGCCGAGGCACCTGCGCCCGCCGAGACGACGCCAGAGGCCGCACCGGCCGTCGCACCCGAAGCTGTGCCCGAAGCCGAGGTCGAACCCGCCCGGGAAGCCGAGGTTGCGCAGGTGCCCGATCCGGGCCCTCGGATTGCGCCCGAGGCGCCCGACGGGGATTCAGCACCGCCGGCGGTGCCGGAGCCTGAGGCGGACACGACCGAGGCTGCAGAGCCTGAAGCTGCGCCGGAGCCTGAACCTGCGCCGGAGCCGGAGCCTGAACTGGAACCGGCCGCGCAGGACCCCGCGGCCCCGGCCGAGGATGAAGGCAGGCCCAAGCGGCGGGGCTGGTGGTCGCTGCGCAGCTGACCTGGCAGGGGCGTGATCCGGCAGGGGCGTGCGCGCCCCTGCGACACGATGTTGCACGGCACGCGAAAGTGACAGGGACCCGCGCAAAACGGCACTGAATGCGGTAGTGATCCGTGCTAGGGCGTGACGCATCAGGATCCGTGCGACCGCACGAGAGGTCTGCAAGAGGCGGGTGAATGTTTGGAATTGACGTATTCGACGCGGCAATCCTGCCGGCGCTGATGATCGCCTTTGCGGGCGGGGTCTTGTCCTTCCTGTCGCCTTGCGTGCTGCCGATCGTGCCGCCTTATCTGGCCTATATGGGCGGGATCTCGATGCAGGAGCTGACCGAGGAAGGCCGCGCCAGCCGCCGCGCGATCCTGCCTGCGCTCTTCTTCTTCATGGGGCTCTCGACCGTGTTCCTGCTTCTGGGCTTCACGGCCTCGACGATGGGGCATCTGTTCCTGAGCAATGCGGAGCTGTTCGGCCAGATCGCGGGCGTGGTCGTGATCATCTTCGGGGTGCATTTCCTGGGCATCCTGCGCATTCCTTTCCTGATGCGCGAGGCGCGGCTCGATGCGGGCGATCGCGGCGGGTCGGCCTTTGGCGCCTATGTGCTGGGGCTTGCCTTTGCCTTCGGCTGGACGCCGTGCATCGGCCCGGTGCTGGGTGCGATCCTGACCATGGCGGCGGCCGATGCGACCGTGACGCGCGGCACGATGATGCTGGGTGTCTATGCGCTGGGGCTGGGGCTGCCCTTCCTGCTGGCGGCAATGTTCGTGCAGCGCTCGATGGGGATCATGAACCGCCTCAAGCCGCATATGGCGCGAATCGAGAAGGGCATGGGGGTGCTGCTGCTGGTCGTGGGCGTGGCACTGTTCACCGGCGCCTTCGCCTCGTTCAGCTGGTGGCTGCTCGAGGCCTTTCCGGTGATGCAGCGCATCGGCTGATCACTGCACCCCGCCCCTCACGGAGCCCGCCCCTCACGGACCCCGCGCAAGGCAGGCGCGCCGTCCCTGTCTTTGCCATCTGCGCGTCCCATTTCGGTCAGATTCGCCGCTATCCTTCGAGATACAGGAGGGACGCATGGCTTATCTGGACATGGAACTACGCAACATGCGGCTGTTATGGTCGCAGATCGGACACAAGATCATCGTGCTCGCGCTGATCGTGCTGGGGATGGCATTCGCCAGC
>SLKB01000376.1 GCA_007134805.1 Paracoccaceae bacterium | reverse complement strand
GCCCTCGCGGTCAAATGGAGGCCGCTCAGAGCAGATGAGAGAGCCATATTCAAGGACATGTGGTGCCCTTTCCTAATGAGGGGTCATCATGGGATCAGCGTTTCAGGTTTGTGGTTTCCTGAAGCATCTCGTCGACAGTCTGGACGATCTTGGCATTTGAGGAATAGGCGCGCTGGGTCTGGATCAGGCTCGTCAATTCCGTCGCAACGTCAACGGCCGATTCCTCCAGCGCGAAGCCCACAAAATCGCCCACGGGCCCTTCACCGGCATCCCAGAGGAAGAACGGCCCGCTGTCCCGCGAAACGCTGAAGGTCTGGTTGTCGCGGGAGGTCAGGCCATTGGGATTGGGCACATCAACCACGGGAATGCGGTAGAGCGTCCTACGGAAGCCGCCATCATATATCGCGTCGAGATTTCCCTTCGCATCGATGGTCACCCCGATCAGGTTGCTGGCGGGGAAGCCATCCTGCTGCACTCCGGTCGGCAGGAAGTTGGTACCCCGCTGCACGATCCCGCCACCATCGGTTGCCGCGCCGATGTTGAACGCGACCTCCTGGCCATCGAGATCGAGGGTGACGGTGCCATCCACATCCGGTGGCCCGGCCGTCTGAGTGATATTGAGCAAGGTGCCCGCATTCCCGACAGCGCCGCTGAATTCCAACTGATACGATCCGAGCACGTCCCCCGTTGCCGGATTTCTCAGCACCATGGTCCAAGTGTTGGGGGCGGTGTCAGGGTTCACCGGCTCGAATTCCGCATCGATGGATTTGGCAATGCCGAAGGCATCGAAATATTCGACCGACATCATCGACGCCGCGCCCGGGGCGCCGGGTTGCGCGTTGGTCGCGGGCAGGGTTACGTTCAGATCGATCATGGATGTGGCCTGCGCTGCCTGGTCGGCAGGCCCTATCGTCACTGGCCGCAGCCCGGAAATCGAATCGCGCGCGACGGCCGGAAGCTCGCCCTGGGCGTTGACAGGCCAGCCAAGCAGGGTGTTGCCCGAGGGGTCACGCAGGAACCCGTTCGCATCTGGCCGGAACGAGCCCGTGGTCGTCAGCAGAAGCGGCGCCGTTCCATCGGTCAGATTGGCGCCGAGTTCAGTCGTCACTGGCAGGAAGCCGCGCCCCGAGATTGCGAGGTCGGTTGCGTTCTGCGTCCCGATCAGCGAGCCGCTCTCGTCAATCATACGCCCGCTCGAGGTGCGCACACCGCCTGCCGAATAGGTCGCCTGCCCCGCAATACCCGAGCCCGTCACCATGGAGTGGAACGAAGTCGTGGCGCGTTTGTATCCGTAGGTCGCGGAGTTCGAGATATTGTCCGAAATCGTGGCGAGGCGTGTCGCATTCGCCTTGAGACCCATGACGCCCGCGTTCATTGAAGAAGAGATGCTCATACCCGCTCCATTGGTGATCTGATTCCTCGCCAAACTGCCAGTGTGAGATTAATTTCAACCTAATGGCTCAGCGGCGGTGGTCCTCGCGCAGCAGGATCAGTTCGACACGATTGTTGCGGGCAGCCATTGGGTTTTCCGTGGCAAGGTCACGGTCGGCATGTCCAGTGACGCGCCGCGCGCGCTGCGGATCGAGCCCGTTCTGCTGCATCGCCTCCCGGGTCGCTTGCGCCCTCGCGGTCGTCACATGCCAGACCGGATTCTCTCGAATCACTGCCGGGAAGCTCCGTGAATGCACATCGATTGCGACCTTGTTCTCTACCATGCCGAAGGCCTCGGTCACCAGTTCGATCAGGATGAGAAAGACAGGTCGGGGTGCGGCCGTCTCGGGGTCGAACAAGGACGCGTGTTCGAGGTCGAACATCTCTATGACAAGGCCCTCATCGGTGACCCGTATCGCGATATGTTCGACGATATCGTCAAGCGCGCTGAATTCGGAGAGCATCGCTTCGAGCCGGTCCAGAACGCCCTCGAACGCGCGACTGTCCTCTTCGTCCAGTTCGGCCAAGGGGTCGCGTTCGGTGACCTTCAGGCTGATCCGCGCCGACTCGCCGAACAGGATCGATTCCGCACCTGATGTCTGGGTCGGAATGACCGAAGCATCCTGGAAGTAGTCCGCGATCCCCTGGCGTTGATCTTCGGTGACAGAGCCGAGAAGCCAGAGCATCAGGAAGAAGGCCATCATGGCCGTGACGAAATCGGCATAGGCCACTTTCCAGGCGCCACCGTGATGGCCACCGCCGGACACGACCTTCTTGCGCTTGATTATCACGGGCCTGACATTGTCAGTGCGTTGCATGGTCCCACCTAGATATACTCACCCGGGCCCAACAGTATCACCAGAGCCTGAACCAGACGTTAAGCTGTTCGCGCGACTGGGTTTCCTGCCCGAGAGCTGGCGATGCGCACACGCTATCGCGCCAGCAGGTTGCGGTGGTGGCGGCGCAACAGGAGCAGACCGAGGACCATGGGAACAAGGATACATGTTCCGACAAAGGGCAACGAAATGTAATCCGGCCGATACATCGGATAGAATCCGTCGCGCATGATGCCGGTCAGGTGCAAAAGGGGATTGTACCAGAGCACGGACTGCGCGAGGGGAGGCATGGATTCATAAAGGAAGATCACCCCAGAAATCAGGAACAGCGGCCGTGTCGAGATGGACCAGATCTGCTGCCAGACCGGGAAACGCATGAACATGAAGCTGTTGAGACAGCCCATTCCCAACCCAAGTGCCGCAGTAAGACCCATCGCCATCAGGATCGCGCCCCACTTCGGGACCACGTCAAGCTGCTCATAGGCGATAATCCCGAAGAGGATCAGGAACGTGACTATGAAGACCACGGTCGAATTGAGCAGGAAGCGCGCGATCACGGCGTCGATCCATGTTACCCGAGGGTAACGCAAGAGCGGTTTCGAGAACGTCAACGCATGGCCGACCTGACCCCCAAGGACATTGAAGATCTGCAGGATCATGAACCCGGTTGCTTTGAACAGCAGGAACGAGGTGCCGAGTGCTGGCGAGCGTGCCAGCAGGGCAAAGGCAAAGGACAAGATCAGGATCATGCCAAGAGGTTCGAGAAATGCCCAGAGATAACCCCCAGGGGTGCGCCCATAGCGCGTCGACATCTCGCGCAGCATCAAGGCGCTGATCGCGCGAAAACTGCTTAGGCCGAGAGGTGGCGCAGCGGAAGAGGTGACGGGGCGCGCGCGCATCAATTTCTCCGGCGTATGGTTAAGCGGATATAAAGATAGCTTGGGTTATCCCGCAATAGTTGATAACTCCTGAGCATCCATCGGGCTTTGTCCCTCAGAAGGCCGACCATCGCATGCAGGACACACAGCGCAGCGCCTCCAAGCCCAAATCCGAACGCCCGGCGCCCCCGCCCAAGCCCGCCGCGACTCCGCTGAAGGCTGTCGCGCGCGACTTTGCCAGCCCGGCGAAGATGCGCAGGCGGCATCGCGGCCTCGTGCTGAGCCTGTTGCTTGTCATCGCCCTGCCAAGCGTGGTGACTGCGATCTACATGGCGTTCTTTGCAGAGGACCAATTCGCATCAAGGACAGGGTTCACGATCCGCCAGGAGGAGACCGGCTCGGCGAGTGACCTGATGGGCGGGCTTGCACAGGCCTTCGGCGCCGGTGCGGCGGGTCATGCCGATCTGCTTTTTGAATTCGTCCAGAGCCAGGATCTGGTCGAGCGCATCTCGGCACGATTTGATCTCATGACACATTATTCCGCAGCCTGGCCGGGGGACCCTCTCTTCTCGATCTGGCCTGGTGCGACGATCGAGGATCTGGTCTGGTTCTGGGGGCGAATGGTCCGGGTGACATATGATCAGTCCTCGGGCCTGATGCTGGTTGAAGTGCGCGCCCGAGATCCGGAAAGCGCGCAGGCGATCTCGCGTCTGATCGTCGAGGAAAGCGAGTTGATGATCAACCGGCTCAACGAGGCTGCCCGACGCGACACCACCCGCAATGCCGAAGCCGATCTCGAGGCGGCGCTGCAGCGCCTGCGTGAAGCCCGCCAGGCGCTGGCAGAGTTTCGCGCCCGAACCCAGATCGTTGACCCGCAGGCAGATATCCAGGGCAGGCTTGGGGTGTTGAACAATCTGCAACAGCAACTCGCCGAGGCCCTGGTCGATTACGACCTTCTGCTGCAACAGACCACGAGCGCGACCGACTCGCGCGTGCGCCAGTCGGAGCGGCGGATCGAGGTGATCCGCAATCGTATCCGCGAAGAACGCCGCAGCTTCACTGAACAGGATATCACGGTCGATGATACGGACCTGCCCTCGCTGATCGCGCAATTCGAGAGCCTTCAGGTCGATCAGACATTTGCCGAGGCGACGTATCAGGCCGCGCTCACAGCCTTCGATGCTGCCCGTTCGAACGCGTCGCGCCAGAGCCTCTACCTGGCGAGCTTCATCCAGCCAAGTTTCCCGCAGCGCGCGCAATATCCCCAGCGTTTCGTGATCGTCGGGTTGACCGTGTTCTTCTCGACATTGCTCTGGGGGGTAATGGCGCTGGTCTATTTCTCGCTCCGGGACAGAGGTTAGCGCGGGGCAGATTGACCGCGACCTGCCGCGCGTGGGTTGCTGTAAGCGCGCCATGGCTTTTCGGGATCCGGTTGGCGCTTGTGGGTCCTTCTGTCAAATAACCGTTACATTACGCTGTTACCCCAGCGAGTATGACCAACGGTAACACAGCACTGTCGCACTTTGCCCTGCGCGCCGCGCGCATCGCCAAGTCTTTTGGTGACACGCGGGTGCTCGAAAATATCGACCTCGATCTTTCGCCTGGCGAGGTTGTTGCCCTGCTTGGACCGTCAGGCTGTGGCAAGACGACCTTGCTGCGTATCGCGGCCGGCCTGTTGTCAGCCACGAGCGGGCAGATGGAAATTGCAGGCAAGCGCGTGGTCGATGGCAGCAGGTACAATGCCCCACCCGAAGCCCGCGGGATCGGCATGGTGTTTCAGGATTACGCGATCTGGCCGCATCTGAGCGTGCTCGACAATGTGGCCTTCCCCCTGCGCATGCGCCAGATCGGCCGCAAGCCGCGCGAAGAGCGGGCGCGCCGCGCGCTTGAACGTGTCGGCCTTGCGCAACTTGCCGAGCGGTTCCCGAGCACGCTCTCGGGCGGCCAGCAGCAGCGCGTGGCGCTCGCGCGCGCGATCGTGGCCGAGCCACCGCTCGTGCTCTTCGACGAGCCGCTCTCGAATCTCGATCGGGAATTGCGCGAGGGCCTCGCGCTAGAGATCGGTGCGCTTCTGCGGGAGCTCGGCCTCTCAGCGATCTACGTGACCCATGATCAGTCCGAGGCTTTCACCATCGCCGACAGGGTGGCCGTCATGCTTGACGGCGACATTGCCCAGATCGACGCGCCCGAACAGATCTTCGCGGCCCCCGCCACAGTCGAGATCGCGCGCTTCCTCAATATCGGCGCGCTGGTCGAGGGCAATATCTGCGCCGCACGCGGCTTTACCGATCTGCGCGAAAACCTCAGCCTGCCCGCGCTTGCCGGAAAACAGCCCGAAGGTCCGGCGCGGATCCTGATCCCCCGAACGGCTATCCGCCCCGATCCCGACGGCGCTCTCCGGGCGCAGGTGCTGCGATGCCAGTTTCAGGGCGATCGTTACCTGCTGCATCTGGGGCTGGACGGGGCCGGCGCGAGCCTTGTCTGTCCCGCCGACCGCCCCGCGATGGTCAACAGCCAGATCCCGCTCGCGATCGACGCGGATCGCCTGCGTGTTTTTCCGCACTAGACACCAACCAAAGGACGTCACAATGTTCCGCACGACAGCCCTTGCTGCCTCGTTTGGCCTTCTGGGAACGCTTGCCCAGGCCGACAACCTGACATTCTACACGGCAGGCCCAGGTGGTCTCGCAGACGCGCTCGCCGAGGCATTCGAGGCCGAGAGCGGGATCTCCGTCACGGTCTTCCAGGCGACAACAGGGCAGGTCATGGCCCGGCTGGAAGCCGAAGAAGCAAACCCGCAGGCAGATGTGGTCGTTTCTGCCAGCTGGGGATCGGCGCGCGACATGTACGAGCGCGGGCTTCTCATGGAGTATCTCTCGCCCAATGCGGGAGCGGTGCCCGATTCGTTGAAGCACAGCCATTTCGTGGCGCAGGGGATCTCGGCGCTGGCAATCGCATGGAACACCGAAAGCGGCACGCCGCGTCCCGGCGAATGGTCCGATCTGGCCGACGAGGCCTATCGTGACCTCGTCACCATGCCCGATCCTGCTCAGTCCGGCTCTGCCTTCGATCTGATCGCAGGGCTTGAGACCGCGATGGGCGATGACGCGTGGGACTTGCTGGGCGCTCTTGCCCAGAATGGCATGATCGTGCCGGGCCCGAACGCTGCGGCGCTTAACCCGGTGCTGCAAGGGGCTGCGGCTGCTGTCTTTGGCGCGGTTGACTATATCTCCTACAGCCGCGCCGCCGAGGGCGAGACGATCGAGGTGATCGTCCCCGAAAGTGGCACGGTCATCGCGCCGCGCCCGATGATGATCCTGCAATCGACCGCGAACCCCGAGGCTGCGCAGGCCTTTGTGGATTTCGTGCTCTCGGACGCAGGTCAGGCACTGGTGTCAGAGACATGGATGATGCCGGCGCGGGCCGATATCGAGGGGTTGCGCCCCGGGATCAACGATCTGACCGTGATCGAGGTCGACGATGACGCGGTCGCCGCGCGCCGCGATCAGATCATCTCGCGCTTCAACGAGATCGTCAGCAACCGCTGATCGATGCTGTGGTCGGACGCATGGCCTCGGGCACGCTCGGGGCCATGCACTTGTGACAAAGGCTCCGTCATGCTCCGCGCGCAATCTCTCCTGACCAGTTTCGCCGCCTTCGCACTCGTGATCCTGGTGGGCCTTCCGGTCCTGTTCATCATGTTGCAGGCCGTCTTCCCTGAATTCGCGCGCGGCTCCTTTGCGGGAGCGTTCAGCAAGCTCAGCATCCTGACCGAGAATGACCGCCTGCTGCTGCAGGCGCGGAACACGCTGTTGCTGGCCTTCTCGGTCATGATCGGGTGCCTGATCTTCGGGCTGCCGATCGCGATCCTGCGCGGCCTGTTCCACGTGCCTGGCGCGCGTGTCTGGGATGTCGTGTTTCTGATCCCCTTTCTGATCCCGCCTTTCATCGCCGCAATCGCCTGGATGATGACGCTGCAGTCCCGCGGCTACCTGTTCCAGCTTCTGGGCTTCGACATGGGGCGGTTCCTGTTCAGTTTCACGGGTGTTGCCTTCGTGATGACCCTCAATCTCTTTCCGCTCGTCTATTTCGCAGTATCGCGCGCGCTCGAGATGGTGGGGGGCCGCTTCGCCTCGGCCGCGCGGGTCCATGGCGCGCCGGCCTGGAAAGCGTTTTTCATGATCACGCTGCCGCTTTCGATCCCGGCGATTGCGGCAAGCCTTCTGATCGTCTTCGCCATGTCGATCGAGGAATTCGGCACGCCGGCAGCGCTTGCGTCGCGGACAGGGTTCGAGGTGCTGGTCACCGGCATCTACACGCGGCTGTCCGATTGGCCGATCGATCTTTCTGGCGCCGCGCTGGGCTCGGTCATGCTGATGGCGATGGTGCTTGCGGCCTTCACATTGCAGAACTGGATCGCGACCCGACGCTCCTATATCAGCCAGACGGGCAAGCCTGCAGATCTTGAAAAATCCGATCTCGGGCGCTGGCGTTGGCCGGTGCTGGGTCTGTTTGCGCTGGTTTCGATGATCGGTGTCATCATCCCGCTTGCCGCGATTGCGGTCACATCCCTTCTGGGCACGATCTCGGGCGGGCTGCGGCTCTCCAATCTCGACCTGCGACATTACGAGCCGATCTTCCGCACGGGCAGCCGGTCCTGGCAGGCGCTTGTAACGAGCGGTTGGCTGGCCGTGCTGACCGCCTTCGCTACCGCCGTGATCGGGGGGCTCGTGGCCTATATCGTGGTGCGCGGCGCAGGCCGGGGCCGTGCGCTCATGGACGGGCTGTCAGTACTGCCCAACGCGATCCCCGCGATCGTGCTTGCTGTCGGGATCATCCTGTTCTGGAACTCGCCCTATTTGCCGCTCTCGCTCTATGGTACGGCCGCGATCCTGCTGGTTGCCTATATCGGCATCCTCTTGCCCTATCCTATCCGATACGCCGTCGCGCGATTGCGTCAGATTTCGGGGTCGCTCGATGACGCGGCACGGGTGGCGGGCGCGGGGCAGATGCAGGCGTTGCGCCATGTCACGCTGCCACTGATGGCGCCTTCGTTGATCGCTGCGATGATGCTGGTTTTTGCCATCGCCTCGCGCGAGCTTGTAGCCTCGATCATGCTCGCGCCCGCGGGGCTTCGCACGGTGGGGACGTTTGTCTTTTCACAATTCGAGCAAGGCTCGGTCCAGACCGGCATGGCAATGAGCGTGATCGCGATCACGATCACCTCGGGCATTCTGCTCGCTGCCAATATCTGGCTCGCGCGGCAGGGCAGGAGCACATTTTCGGGGTAGACCGCCACGCTCGCGCGCATCCGGCACATCCGGCAGGGGGCTGTCGCGGCGGGGCGGTGCGAGGTGCGCCCGCAAGATGTCAATGACATCCATACCCGGATCTGGGCGGAACCGATTCAATAAGCCCTGCGCCTGCACAGGCTGTTTCCTGCAGCATGCGCAATCTGGCAGCGCGTGGCGGAGTGGCACGCGCAGACCTTTAAGGCCCCGACGGTGCTCCGGCAATCTGCGCCGGTT
>SLKB01000370.1 GCA_007134805.1 Paracoccaceae bacterium | reverse complement strand
CCGCGCTGCATCTCGGAGAAGCGCACTTTCAGCATGACCTGTTGTGTGCCGCCCACGCTCATCAGGTTCGAGATCCGCTCGGGCGCATAGCGCTCGGCAAGCTGGAGCGCGGCGTCAAGCCGCGCGGCGCTGGAGACGATACCTGACAGCACGATCCCGTCATTCGCGGTGCGCACCTCGATCGGCTCATTGGGCAGAATCTGGCGCAGACGCTCGCGGAATTCGGCGACATCCGGCGTCACCTGAACCTCGACATTCGACTGAAGATCGCCTTCCGGACCGAGGATCGTGAGTGTCGTGCGTCCCGGCGTCTTGCCGAGGACATATATCGACCGATCCGAAAGGGTCGAAATATCGGCAATCCCGGGATTCGCAATCGAGAGTTCCGCGAAGGGTGTTTCGGTCTCGACAACGACTGCGCGGTTCATGGGCACGCGCAGGGTCGAGGCGGCGGTCCCGTTGAGAATACGCAAGGTCTCTGCCTTGGCGCTGGGCGCGGGTGCGATGCCGAACACGGCACCGGCCAGCAATGCGGCCGCTAGGGTCTTGATCTGCATTTCGCCTGCCTTCCGAGACTGCTCAATTTATACAAAGGCAACATTAAGTCGCTTATTGGCGGATTTTCCGCATTTGGTTGCGAGCATGGCTCAATTTCAAATTTTTTACAAGAATCTTGTGCTTACCATCGATTCTTGATGTGTTTTTTTGCAACGCTCGCGCTTGATTCTACAAGGTTTGGTGGTCTTGGCCCTTGCAGACTCACGATCTGGCCGTCGGGTTGCCTCTGCGCGACGCGCATATCCGCGCAGAAAGCAAGCTTACAGAAGGGGCTCAGTTCGTGCAGGGAATCTCGATCATCACCAATTCGCCACCACGACGGGTGCGGATGTGGCATTTCTCCTCTTCGACTCGCTGCACCTCCTGACGCTGCACGCCCAGCATCTGGTCCTGCGTCATCTCGATGGATTCCGAGATGCTGTCATCGTCGACCCCGACCAGCGCCAGTGTCAGGCGGCCCGAGCTTTGTGCCTGGGCCAGAGAGGCCGCGACCGAGGGGGAGGCTTCAACTGTCACCGTGCGCGCGGCCGCCACTGGTGCGGAACGGTCCATGTCAGCGCTCTGATCAACGGCGATCAGGCGCAGGCGTGGCTGGATGAGCTGTGTGACTTCGCCCCGATCCTGCGTGCGGCCTGTCCAGAACACATCGACATGGTCACCCGGTCGCAGAAAACCCGCGACCCCGCTGGTCTGATTTACCGGGATGGTAACCGCCCGCATGCCCTGGCTGAGATGCGAGGTGATCCCGGCTTCCTTGCCGGGCTCGGTCAGCTTGGTTTTCAGGATCGGTTCGATACTATCCATGGTGCGCAGGACAGTGCGCGATGTGATCCCGTTGGGGAATAGCTCGTCCACATCAGTATAGGCCCCGGGCGGGACAGCCATGGCGGGGAAGGGCGCGACGCGGACATCGTCGCGGGTCAGCGATTGTCCGTATCGCAGATCGTTCGCCGTGACCAGAACATCGACGGTTTCACCCCGGTTGGCGGCTGCACGCGCCTGGGCCAGTTCGGTCTGCAGAGAGGTGATATGCGTCATGATCTGCCATGACGCGAATCCGGCCAGAGCCACTCCTAGAATAAGCACTGCTCCGAACATCATGCGCATGGGTAAGTCCTTCCAGCTTGTGCCCGATCTTCTGATTCCGGGCGATTACACTCGATTTGGAAACGCTAGGCGGCAAATATGGCGAAAACGGGCCGCTTGCTTGTCACGAGCGTGTTGAAAGCCTGGACATGGGGCGTCGTCAGTCGTGCCAAACTAGTCGCCGAGGCCTATTCGAAATTCACCGGCGAGAGCGTGGCGGACTCTGCTGTCAGGCTGTTCTCGATTTTGACACCGAGTTCGTCCTGTGGTCCCTTTATCTGTATCACAAAGAGCGCGCCCAACAGGCAGGTTGCGGCCGTAAGGACCACCCAGTCGACTGTGACGGCCCCTGACTCGGAAGAAATAAACTGTGCGAAGGCGTTGTGTTGCATCGAAATCCCTCGTCAGGTTCTCGCATTCAGTCGTGTCGAAAGATCGAGCACTGGCGATGTCGGAGGCACATTAGACATTCCATTTTGCAAGCAGCCGCACCTTGGGCAGGTGCGGCCGCCAGTATCGTCTCTTCGTCGGGTGCTCTTGTAAGACAAGAGCCTTGTCGAAGATCAGTCGAAGTTCACATCCGCCAGGGTGCCAGCTTCCAGCGAGGTCTGGATCTCGCTCGCGACGCTGGTCGTGCCGGTACGAACCGATGCGACAACTGCGATGCCCAGGCCCACGATGGCTGCGGTCAGCACGACCCAGTCAACGGTCACAGCGCCCGATTCGTCAGCGGCGAAGTTCTTGATGTGTGCGAAAAGTTTCATGTCGTTTCTCCAGTTTGAACGGTTTCTACTCAGCCGCTACGGAAACTCTGTTGTCGGGTTCACCGTTTGGCTGACAACAGATATCGCCCCGAAACATGTCCGGATTAGGGCATAATTCGAACCTTATCTGTGTTTGTTTGGGGCGAGATTCGTGCACTGTTTCGGATTGTTGGTGGATTCGCACTGTCTGGAATAACTGTCGCGCTATGCTTTGGTTTCGGGGCAGAGGGACGCTGCGGCCACAGAGATTGGCCGCAGCGCGGCAGAGAACCGAAAATAACTGGAAACGTTCTTTCGACACGGGCATACTGCCCGGAAAACATAAAAGAGCAGTAAATCCCATGCTGAGAATGCGTCTGGCCACCGGAGTCGTGGCCTTTGCCGCTGTTTGTGCTGTTCCGCTTGGAGGCTCGCCTGCGCATGCAGAGGGCTCTGAAGCGAGCTCGGCACAATCAGACACTGATTTCACGTTTCGCCGGATCGCCGTTGGCGAGCCCAGCGCGGGGCGGCGAATCACGGTCCAGATCGACCCCGAGGAACAGGCGCGCAGGCTGGCTGTGGTGCGCCCGCCAGTGCCGATCATCACACCGCAGGACACGCCACCGCGCGCCGCGCCCTCATCCAGCTATGCGTGGTTCTGGGAGCATGTCTCGCCCGCGCTGGAAGATAAGTCCGGGCGATTTCTCAGCGCAATAACTGCCCTCTCGGCCCCACCTTCGGGCCAGCGAGTATCGCCGCCGCGCATGCAGTTCCTGCAGGATATCGCCAGCGCGCATGGACCGGATATCCTGCGCGCTTCGGTCGGCACGCAGGTCTCACCCGCACTGGCGCTGGCCGTGATTGCTGTCGAATCGGCGGGGCGGGCCGAGGCGGTCAGTTCCGCAGGCGCGCAGGGGTTGATGCAACTCATTCCCGCCACAGCCGAGCGATTCGGCGTGACCGATGCGTTCGACACCTCTCAGAATATCCGCGGCGGGGTGCAGTATCTCGACTGGCTCTTGCGCCATTTCGACAATGATGTGGTGCTTGCCCTCGCCGGCTATAACGCGGGCGAGGGGGCCGTGCGCCGCAATTCGGGCGTGCCGCCCTTCGCCGAGACGCGCGATTATGTGCCGAAGGTGCTTGCCGCCTGGCTGGTGGCACGCGGGCTTTGCACCACCACACCGGAACTGCCTAGCGATGGCTGCGTATTCAAGATCGGGCAGGCGGGGTAGCCCCCGCCCGCAGATCAGTTCACGATGGCCGCTTCGGTCGCCGCGCGGATCTCATCCTCGCTGACACCATCTGCGGTCTCGACGATCTTCAAGCCGCCCTCGACCACATCCAGCACGCCAAGATTGGTTATGATGCGCTTGACCACGCCCTGCGCCGTCAGCGGCAGGGTGCAGGCTTTCAGCAGTTTCGACTCACCGGCCTTGTTGGTGTGATCCATCACCACGATCACGCGGTCCACCCCGGCGACAAGGTCCATCGCGCCGCCCATGCCCTTGACCAGCTTGCCGGGAATCATCCAGTTCGCGATATCGCCGTTCTCTGCCACTTCCATCGCGCCCAGAATCGCCATGTTGATCTTGCCGCCGCGGATCATGGCGAAGGATTCGCTGCTGTCGAAATAGGCGGTATGGGGCAGGGCTGTAACGGTCTGCTTGCCGGCATTGATCAGATCGGCATCGACCTCATTCTCGGTCGGAAATGGGCCAATGCCCAGCATACCGTTTTCCGATTGAAGCGTGACCTGCACGCCTTCGGGGATGTAATTCGCCACCAGCGTCGGGATGCCGATGCCGAGATTGACATACATTCCGTCTTGCAGCTCGCTCGCCGCGCGTGCGGCCATCTGATTACGGTCCCAGGGCATTGCTCTCTCCTCTACCTATCTAAACTGCGCCATTGGCTCCCGCGCGTTGCGTGTTGGCCGCGCATTCAGCCAGGAAGTCGCCTTAGTCGATCAGTTCCACCGGCACGTCGATCAGCACCACCACGCCGGCAGCGCCGCGCACCACGGTCAGTTTTGCATCCAGCCCCGCCAGCAGGTCACGCACGAGGCGCCCGCCTGCATGCGCTTCTGACGGCCATTCCTGTTTCGTCGGCAGACCGCGCCCGTCATCGCCTATCATGATCCGCATGCCGCCGCCGGTCAGGCGGGTCAGGTTCAACTCGATCCGCCCGAAATCCTCATGCCCGAAAGCGTGCTCGAAGGCGTTCTGCAAGGTTTCCGACACGATCAGCGCAATGCGGGTGGCGCGGTCAAGGGTTACATCCACATTCTCGACATTCTGCACATAGCGCAGCCCGGCGCGCCCCTCGGTATGCACAATGGCTGCCGACACCCGCGCGAGCAGCGCACCAAGGTCGATGATATCGCGCTTGTTCGACATGCGCCGCGCCTGCCGCATTTCCTCATAGACCGTCTGCAAGGTTTCCAGCCGGCGCGGCAGCGCCTCAAGCGCGCGCCCCAAAAGCGGGGCGGGCTGCTCGGTTGCCGGTTCGCGCAGAGAGTTCAGGATCAACGCCAGATCGCGCTGCACCAGTTTCTGGATCAGCTTGAGATTGTCGCGCGAGATGCGGTTGTCGGCCGCGCGGTCGCCTTCGGTCAGTTCCTTCTGGAGGCCCAGAAAGAACATCGGCTCGCCATCATCGCCCAGGATCGGTGCGATGATCAGCCGGTTGATAAATGGCGCGCCATTGGCGCGGTAATTCAGGATATCGACCGAGGCTTCGCGCTTTTCCGCAACTGCCGTCCGGATCATGTCGACATCGCGTTTGTCGGTCTTCTCGCCCTGCAGGAATCGGCAATTATGGCCGATCGCCGCGGCGCGGCTGTATCCGGTCGTGCGCTCGAAGGCATCATTGACATAGATGATCGGATTGTCGGGCAGGCGCGGGTCGGTCAGCAGGACCGAGACACTGAGCCGCGAGAACGCGGCAAAGGCCTCGTTCGTGCCCAACGCCGTTGCAAAGCTGATGTCATCCATGGCAAGGCCTTCAGGCGGCGCGGGTCGTCCGCTGTTCTATGCGTTTTTCGTGCTCACCCTGGATCAGACGGTGCACATAGATACCCGGCAGGTGGATGTGATCCGGGTCCAGCTCGCCCGGCTGCACGATCTCCTCCACTTCCAGCACACAGATCTTGCCGCATTTTGCCGCAGGCGGGTTGAAGTTGCGTGCGGTCTTGCGGAAGACCGCGTTGCCGGTTTTGTCAGCCTTCCATGCCTTGACGATGGATAGATCAGCAAAAATCGCGCGTTCAAGGATGAAGGTCTCGCCGCCGAATTCCTTGTGCTCCTTGCCCTCGGCAATGACTGTGCCGACGCCCGTGCGAGTGTAGAAGCCGGGGATACCAGCACCGCCCGCGCGCATCCGCTCGGCGAGCGTGCCCTGCGGGTTGAATTCCAGCTCCAGTTCGCCGCTCAGATACTGACGCATGAATTCGGCATTCTCGCCGACATAAGAGGACATCATTTTCTTGATTTGGCGGGTTTTCAGCAGAACGCCCAGCCCGAAATCATCGACGCCGCAATTGTTCGAGGCAATAGTGATGTCCTTGGTCCCGGCCTCGCGAATGGCGTCGATAAGCAGTTCGGGAATGCCGCACAGGCCGAAGCCACCTGCCGCGATGGTCATGCCATCGAACAACACTCCATCCAGTGCTTCGGCTGCCGAGCCATACACTTTCTTCATGACGCCGCTCCCTGTTTTCTTTCAATCCGCGAATCTAGTGCCGCGCCGCGCCTGCGAAGTCAACTGCGGCCACTTCCACCGGGTCAGGCTTTTGTGGCGGTTTTCCGAGCAGCAGGCTTTTTTGCCGCGGTCTTTGTCGTGCTCCTCTTTGGCGCAGCCTTCTTGGCAGTGGCCTTTTTTCGCGGTTTGGCCCCAGCCTTGGCATTCACCAACTCGATGGCCTGTTCCAATGTGATCTCTTCGGGAGTCATCTCCTTGGGTAGGGTCGCATTGACCTTTTCCCATTTCACATAGGGCCCATAGCGCCCCTTCATGACCTGTAGAGCACCGCCATCAGGGTGATCGCCGAGCACGCGCAGCGGCTCGGCAGCCGCAGTCCGCCCGCGTGTGGGTTTCGACGCGAGCACCTCGACGGCGCGGTTCATGCCGATGGTGAAGACCTCGTCCACCTCGGGCAGATTGGCATATTTGCGGCCATGTTTGACAAAAGGCCCGTAGCGCCCGATCCCCGCTTCGATCATCTCGCCATCTTCGGGGTGCGGGCCGATGGGGCGCGGTAGTGACAGCAGCATCAGCGCCTTTTCGAGATCGATGCTGTCCACCTCCCAGCCCTTGGGCAGCGAGGCGCGCGGGGGTTTGGGCTCTTCCTTGGTCGCCTCGCCGCGCTGGACATAGGGGCCGAAGCGCCCTGTGCGCAGGCTGATCGGGTCGCCATTGTCATGGCCCAGAAGCTTGCCATCCCCTGCCAGTTCGGCATTACCCTCATCCTCGCCGGCAAGCGGGCGGGTATAGCGGCAGTCGGGGTAATTGTTGCACCCGATAAAGGCCCCGCCCGAGCGCGCAGTCTTGAGGTTCAGCCGACCCGTGCCGCATTTGGGGCAGGAGCGCGGGTCGCTGCCATCCTCGCGCGGCGGGTAGAGATGCGGGGCCAAGACCTCGTCGATCTTTTCCAGCACCTCGGTGATCCGCAGATCGGCGGTTTCGGCAATCGCGGCCGAGAAATCGCGCCAGAAGCGGGCCAGCACTTCCTTGTAATCGCGATCCCCTGCCGAGACATCGTCAAGCTGGCTCTCCAGATCGGCAGTGAAATCATATTCCAGATATCGACGGAAGTAATTGACCAGAAAGATCGTGACCAGCCGCCCCTTGTCGGCGGCGATCAGGCGGTTCTTGTCTTTTGTGACATAGCCGCGATCCTGGATTGTGGTGATGATGCTGGCATAGGTTGACGGGCGCCCGATGCCGAGTTCCTCCATCTTCTTGACCAGTGTGGCCTCGGTATAGCGGGGCGGCGGTTGTGTGAAATGCTGCTCGGGCGTGACTTCGCGAGTCTCGAGCGCATCGCCCTCGGCCATCTGCGGCAGGCGCTTGTCGTCGTCATCAACGACATCATCGCGGCCTTCCTCATAGACCTTGAGGAAGCCGTCAAACAGCACCACCTGCCCGGTGGCGCGCAGGCCGACCTGCCCGTCCTTGCTGCCGATATCGACCGTGGTGCGCTCCAGCCTTGCAGCCTCCATCTGACAGGCGATGGTGCGCTTCCAGATCAGGTCATAGAGCTTGCGCTGGTCGGCATCGGTCAGTTTCAGCTTGTCGGGGCTCACGGCCATATCGGTCGGCCGGATGCATTCATGCGCTTCCTGCGCGTTCTTGGCCTTGTTTTTGTACATGCGCGGGGATTTCGGCACGTAATCGGCGCCATAGCGGTCCTTGATCACATCGCGCGCCGCCATCACGGCCTCGGGCGCCATATCAATCCCGTCGGTCCGCATATAGGTAATATAGCCCGCCTCATAGAGCCGCTGCGCGGTCGACATGCACTGTTTCGCGCCCATGCTGAATTTGCGGCTGGCTTCCTGCTGCAAGGTCGAGGTCATGAACGGGGCCGAGGGGTTGCGGCTGGCGGGCTTGGCCTCGACCGATTGCACGGAAAGTGCACGCGAGCGCACCGCTTGCACTGCGATTTCCGCCGACTCGCCCGTGGCGATGTCGAATTTGTCCAGCTTCTTGCCTGCGAGGCTCACCAGCCGCGCGGTAAACTCACGCCCGCGCGGGGTGCTCAGGGCGGCTGTTACGCTCCAGTATTCCTGCGGACGAAAGGCCTCGATCTCCATCTCGCGCTCGACGATCAGGCGCAGGCAGACCGACTGCACCCGGCCGGCCGATTTCGCACCGGGCAGCTTGCGCCAGAGCACGGGCGAGAGGTTGAAGCCCACCAGATAATCCAGCGCGCGGCGCGCGAGATAGGCGCGCACCAGCGGCATATCGACCTCGCGCGGGTTCTTCATCGCTTCGGTCACGGCGTTCTTGGTGATCGCGTTGAACACGACGCGTTTGACCGGAGTGTCCTTCTTGAGTGCGCGCGATTTCGCGAGCGCCTCGGTCAGGTGCCAGGAAATCGCCTCGCCCTCGCGATCGGGGTCGGTGGCGAGGATCAGTTCGGGGTCGTCTTTCAGTGCCTCGGCAATGGCGCGGACATGCTTGCGCGAGTCGCTCGCCACCTCCCAGGTCATGTCGAAATCCTGCTCGGGGTCGACAGAGCCATCCTTGGGTGGCAGGTCGCGCACATGACCATAGGACGCCAGAACCGTGTGGCCGGGGCCGAGATATTTGTTGATTGTCTTGGCTTTGGCGGGCGATTCGACGACGACAACTGCCATGAAATTCCTCTGGT
>SLKB01000149.1 GCA_007134805.1 Paracoccaceae bacterium | reverse complement strand
GCGGGGCTTTCCATCTGCTCGACCAGTTCGACCGCGACGCTCGCCTGCCCCTCGATCACGTCATCATCATCGAAGGGCGAGAGGAAATGCGCGCCTTCGGCAGCACAGAACCGCTGCGCCGCGGCCAGCGCGTGGTCGAAGATATCCCCCTCGAGCCGAATCGCGACCTGCCCGCCACCGAATGTGCGGGTCTTCATGATCTTCTGCTGCGGCGTCGTCACCGGCATGAAGATCGTGCCCTGCACACCGAAATGCTGACAGGCAAACGCCACGCCCTGCGCGTGATTGCCCGCGCTCGCGCAGACGAAATGGCGCTGGTTCGGATGGCTTTCCAGCCGCTTGCGCATCGCATTGAACGCACCGCGCAGCTTGTAGCTGCGCACTGGCGTCAGATCCTCGCGCTTGAGCCAGATCTCGGCGTCGAAACGGGCCGAGAGATGGGCGTTGCGCTGCAACGGCGTGGGCGGGAACAGCCCGCGCAGCGCCTGCTCGGCCGCGCGCGCGGCCGCGACAAACCCGCTCATGTCTCGACCAGATGCGCCGCGAGCTTCGCGCGCATCGCCTGCGGCATCTCGGCCGATCGGCGCGCCTTGGGATCAAAGACCACTTCGACGACATCGCAGGTCGCGTGCAAATCCCCGGTATCCGCGTGCAGCATCCGCAGATGGAAGGCGCAGCTTTTCGTGCCCAGCCGCGCGACGACCCCGTCGATCACGATCAGATCACCGGCCTGCAACTCCTTCACAAAGCGCGTCGTGGCCTGCCCGGTGACCGTATGCACGCCATGGATTTCCTGCATGTCCCGATAGGCCAGCCCCAGGGCCGTCCACATGTGATAGGTCGCATCGTCGAAAAACGGCGCGTAATGGCGCACATTCATGTGCCCGAAATGGTCATGATGCCAGGGGTGGATCACAGCGCGCAACAACTCCAGCCGCATCGGTCAGGCCTCTCCTTGCTTCGTGGGCAGTTAACAGGCGCGGGGCCGCAATGACAAGCGCCCGGACCGGGCCGCCCCCTTGCCCAGCCCGCGAGAAGCCAATAGACCAGCGCGCAGATCGTTGCACGGAGTGCCCCATGTCCCGCACCAGACCCGCCCCCAAGAAAGTCGTGCTCGCCTATTCCGGGGGGCTCGATACCTCGATCATCCTGAAATGGCTGAGCACCGAATATGGCTGCGAGGTCGTGACCTTCACTGCCGATCTCGGCCAGGGCGAAGAGCTTGACCCCGCGCGCAAGAAGGCCGAGATGCTGGGCGTCGCGCCCGAAAACATCTTCATCGAGGATCTGCGCGAGGAATTCGTGCGCGATTTCGTCTTTCCGATGTTCCGGGCCAATGCGCTCTATGAGGGGCTTTACCTGCTGGGCACCTCGATCGCGCGCCCGCTCATTTCCAAGCGGCTAGTGGAAATCGCCGCCCTGACCGGCGCCGATGCGGTCGCCCATGGCGCGACTGGCAAGGGCAACGATCAGGTCCGGTTCGAGCTGTCGGCCTACGCCCTCAACCCCGATATCCGCGTGATCGCGCCCTGGCGCGAATGGGATCTGACATCGCGCACGCGGCTTCTGGAATTCGCCGAGGCCCACCAGATCCCCATCGCCAAGGACAAGCGCGGCGAGGCGCCCTTCTCGGTGGATGCGAACCTCCTGCACACCTCTTCCGAGGGCAAGGTGCTTGAAGACCCCGCGCAGGAGGCGCCCGATTACGTCTACCAGCGCAGCGCCCACCCCGAGGACGCCCCTGACACCCCCGAATATGTCGAGATCGGCTTCGAGCGCGGCGATGCCGTCAGCCTCAATGGCGAGGCGCTCTCGCCCGCGACGCTGCTCACGCGGCTCAACGAGCTGGGCGGCAAGCATGGCTGCGGCCGGCTCGATCTGGTCGAGGGGCGCTTTGTCGGCATGAAATCGCGCGGCATCTACGAGACCCCGGGCGGCACGCTCCTGCTGGAAGCCCATCGCGGGATCGAGCAGATCACCCTCGACCGCGGTGCCGCGCACCTGAAGGACGAGCTGATGCCGCGCTATGCCGAGTTGATCTATAACGGCTTCTGGTTCTCGCCCGAGCGCGAGATGCTGCAAGCCGCGATCGACCGCAGCCAGGAACATGTGACCGGCACTGTGCGGCTCAAGCTCTACAAGGGGCTCGCGCGTACGGTCGGGCGCTGGTCGGAACACTCGCTCTATTCCGAGGCGCATGTCACCTTTGAAGACGATGCAGGCGCCTATGATCAGGCCGATGCGGCCGGCTTCATCCAGCTCAACGCGCTGCGGCTGAAACTGATCGCCGCGCGCAACCGCCGGCTCGCCGCGAAAGGCTGACTGGACAAGCCCGCCGCGCCTGCGCCATCGTGGCGCCGCGCCCGTCGGCGCGCAGACCCGCTGCAGACCGGCCAAACCGGGGGATAACCCATGACCAAACCTGTTGTTCTGTGCATTCTTGATGGCTGGGGGCTGTCCGACAAGATCGACGGCAATGCCGTGGCCCACGCCCAGACCCCCAATTTCGACCGGGTGATGGCCGAATGCCCCAATGCGACGCTTGTCACCCACGGCCCCGATGTGGGCCTGCCACGCGGGCAGATGGGCAATTCCGAAGTGGGCCACACCAATATCGGCGCGGGCCGCGTCGTCGCGATGGATCTCGGCCAGATCGACCTTGCGATCGAGGATGGCAGCTTCCGCACCAACGCATCACTGCAGGGCTTCATCGAAAAACTGCACGCCAGCGGTGGGGCGGCGCATCTCTTCGCGCTGGTCTCGGATGGGGGCGTGCATGGCCATGTTGCGCATCTGAAGGCCGCGATCGCCGTGCTGACAGAGGCGGGCGTGCCGGTCGTGATCCACGCGATTACCGATGGCCGCGATGTCGCGCCAAAATGTGCCGACGGATTCCTGCGCGACCTCGACGCGCACCTGCCCGAGAGCGCGCGCATCGGCACGGTGATCGGGCGCTACTACGCCATGGACCGCGACAATCGCTGGGACCGGGTCGAGCGCGCCTTCCGCGCCATCGCACTGGGCGAAGGGCACTCCCATGACAACGCCACCGAAGCGGTCGCCGCCGCCTATGCGCGCGGCGAGAATGACGAATTCATCACCCCCAGCGTGATCGGCGCCTATCGCGGCGCGCGCCCCGGCGACGGGTTCTTCTGCCTCAATTTCCGCGCCGACCGCGCGCGCGAGATCCTGGCCGCGCTCGCCGCGCCGACCTTCTCGGGCTTCAAGCGCGGCCGCGCGCCCGATTGGGCGGCGTTGCTCGGCATGGTCGAATATTCGCAGGCGCATAACGCCTTCATGTCGACCATGTTCCCCAAGCTCGCGATCCGGAACACGCTGGGCGAATGGGTGGCCGCGCACGGGCTGCGCCAGTTCCGCCTCGCCGAGACCGAGAAATACCCCCATGTCACCTTCTTCCTCAATGGCGGCCGCGAAACCGCCCAAGAGGGCGAGGAGCGCTTCATGCCCTCGAGCCCCAAGGTCGCAACCTATGATCTGCAGCCCGAAATGGCCGCGCCCGAGGTGAGCGCGAAGCTCAATGAGGTGATCGCGGCCGGCTATGACCTGATCGTGGTCAATTTCGCCAATCCCGACATGGTCGGCCATACTGGCGATCTCGAGGCCGCCGCGCGCGCCTGCGAGGCGGTCGATGCAGCCCTCGGCTCCGCGCTCGACGCGCTCAGCAAGGCGGGCGGCAGCATGATCCTGACCGCCGATCACGGCAATTGCGAATGCATGATCGATCCCGCGACGGGTGGCGCGCACACGGCGCATACCACCAACCTGGTCCCTGTCGTGCTGATCGGGGGCCCTGCAGGCGCGCGGCTGCGCGACGGGCGGCTCGCTGATATCGCGCCCACGCTGCTTGCGCTGATGGGGCTTGACCAACCGCCCGAGATGACCGGCGAAAACCTGATTTCGCGATGAGCCGCGCGGCCCTCGCCCTGCTCTGCTGGCTCACGCTCGGCACGCCCGCGCAGGCCGATCCGGTCACCCGCGCCAATGAGGCCGCGCACACGCTCAACGAGGCGATCACCGCGATGCAGATGGCGACCGTGCGCGCCGACCGCGTGCGCGCGCTCAGCACCACGATCCAGAGCTTCGAGGACGGGCTCGCGGCCCTGCGTGAAGGGCTGCGCGATGCCCAGGCGCGCGAAGACGGGCTGGTGCGCGATCTCTCTGCGCGCAGTGACGAGTTGACGCAGATGCTGGCGCTCCTGCTCGCCACTGACCGTATCGATCCCTCGGTCGGGCTCGTGCATCCGCAAGGCGCGCTCGAGACCGCGCGCGCGGGGATGCTGATGGAAGCCCTCGCCCCCGCGGTCGCCGGGCAGGTCGTGGCCCTCAGGCAGGATCTCGACACGCTGCGGGGCTTGCGCGATGCGCGCCAATACGGCCTCCTCACACTCGAATACGGGCTCGAGATCGTGCAGGAGGCGCGCATCGCGCTCGCACTCGCCATCGCCGAGCGCGGCCCCCTGCCGCGGCGGCTGATCGACAGCCCCGGCGCGCTCGAAACGCTGCGCCGCTCGGCCAGCACGCTCGATGATTTCGCCCGCCAGCTCGCCCAGACCGCCGGGCTCGGAGCGCCCGACAGCGTGCTGCGCCTTCAGGACCGCAAGGGCACGCTCGAGCCGCCCCTGCGCGGCACGGTCCTGCGCAGCTTCAACACGCGCGACGCCGCGGGCGTCAGGCGCCCCGGCCTCGTGCTTTCGGCGCTGCCCGAAGCCCTGGTCACCACACCCTGGTCGGCCAGCGTGCGCTATGCAGGCCCCCTGCCGGGGCTCGATCAGGTCATCATCCTCGAGCCCGAGGACGCGATCCTGATGGTGTTTGCCGGGCTTGACACGGTCTTTGTCGACACTGGCGAGATCCTGCCGCAGGGCAGCCCGATCGGCACCTTGCCCGCGTCCGACGATCCTGACGCGCAGGGTGCTGGCACTCGCAGCCAAACACTCTATTTTGAAATGCGACAGGACGGAAATCCCATTGACCCAGAGCCGTGGTTCGCTTTCAGTGAGGCATCACACTAGCGGGGTCGCATCAAGATCGGGGCTCTCGCATGCGCGGGGCGCACAGGTAAGGATACATCATGAAGAAATTCATCACGGCGGCGTTTGGCGGGGTGATCGGCGGGGCGCTCATCGCCTCGCAGCTCGCCGCGCCCCTGCTGGCGCAGGAGCGCAACAATGCAACCTCGGTCTACGAGCAGCTGGACCTCTTCGGCGATGTGTTCGAGCGGATCCGCAACCAGTATGTCGATGATGTGGACACCGCGCAACTGATCGAGGCGGCGATCAACGGCATGCTCACCTCGCTCGATCCGCATTCCGCCTTCATGCCGCCCGATGATTTCGACGACATGCGCACCCAGACGCGCGGCTCCTTCGGGGGCCTCGGCATCGAGGTCACGCAAGAGGACGGGTTCATCAAGGTCGTCACCCCGATGGACGACACCCCCGCCGACAAGGCCGGGGTCGAGCCCGGCGATCTGATCACCCATGTCGATGGCGAATCCGTGATGGGCCTCACCCTCAGCCAGGCCGTCGACATGATGCGCGGGCCGGTCGGCTCCGAGATCATCATCACGGTCGTGCGCGAGGGCGAGCCCGAGCCCTTCGATCTGTCCATCATCCGTGACACGATCCGCCTGCAGGCCGTGCGCGTGCGCACCGAAGACGACAATGTCATCGTGCGCGTGACCACCTTCAACGAGCAGACCTTCCCCAATCTGCGCGACAATCTGCGCGAGGCGATCGACGATCTGGGGGGTGCGGAAAACCTTGGCGGCGTGGTGCTCGATCTGCGCAACAATCCCGGCGGGTTGCTCACCCAGGCGATCCGCGTCACCGACGCCTTCCTCGACCAGGGCGAGATCGTCTCGACCCGCGGCCGCGAAGAGGGCAATGGCGAGCGTTTCAACGCCCAGCCCGGCGACATGATCGACGGCAAGCCGCTGGTGGTGCTGATCAATGGCGGCTCGGCCTCGGCCTCGGAAATCGTGGCCGGCGCGCTGCAGGATCACCGCCGCGCGATCGTCGTGGGCACGCGCAGCTTCGGCAAGGGCTCGGTCCAGACAGTGATGCCGCTGCGCGGAGACGGCGCGATCCGGCTGACGACCTCGCTCTACTACACGCCCTCGGGCCGGTCGATCCAGGCGCTGGGCGTCTCGCCCGACATTGTGGTCGAACAGCCCCGCCGCGCGGCCATCGAGGAGGATGACGAGGCAACGCCCCCGCGCACCCGCTTCGAGAACGATCTGCGCGGCCGGCTTGAAAACCAGAGCATGTCCGAGGATGAGCGCCGCCAGATGGAAGAAGAAAGCCGCCGCGCCGAGGAAGTCGCCGCGCTGCGCCGTGATGACTACCAACTGGCCTACGCGCTCGATATCCTGCGCGGGTTGACTGCCCTCAATGGCCGTCGATGACGCCAGAGCAGATCGCGGCCCTGCCCTACCGGCCTTGCGTGGGGGTGATGCTGATCAATGACGCGGGGCTGGTCTTCGCCGCCCAGCGCATCGACAGCCCCACCCCCGCCTGGCAGATGCCGCAAGGCGGGATCGATCCGGGCGAAGCACCCGCCGACGCAGCCCTGCGCGAGTTGCAAGAAGAGATCAGCGTCACCCCCGATCTCGTCGCCCCCCTTGCGCAGACCCGCGACTGGCTGGCCTATGATCTGCCCCCCGAGATGGTCCCGCGGATCTGGAAAGGGCGATATCGCGGCCAGAAACAGCGCTGGTTCCTGATGCGCTACCAGGGCCGCAACGACCAGATCCGGCTCGACACGGCGCATCCCGAATTCTCGGACTGGCGCTGGATCGCCGCGCCCGAGATGCTTGCGCTTATCGTGCCCTTCAAGCGCGATCTCTACGCGCAGGTGATCGACGAATTCAAGCACTGGCTTGCCTGAGCCGCGCGCTCAGCCCTCGCCCGGCCGCGCCAGGCTGAAGACATCGCGCACCACGGCATAATCGCGATAGCCACACCGCGCGAGCGGCTGGAACCGGGTGATGTCGAACCGCCCCTCGTTCAGGCAATCGTCGCGCAGGTGCACGCCGATCACTTCGCCCAGCACAAGAAAATTCGCAGCACCCGCAAGCTGCAGGATCTGGCTTGCGCGGCATTCCAGCGCCGCCGGCGCGCCCGCCACCCGCGCGGCGTCAATCGTGCGACACGCCTCACGCGCGAGCCCGGCATGCGAGAACTCATCGGTCTCGCGCGGCCAGGGGCCGGATGTCGTGTTCATCGCATCGCGCGCGGCATGCTCGACGATATTGACGCAGAACACGCCCGTCTCGCGGATATTGGCGACCGAATCCTTGGTGCCATCCCGGTCGGGCTTGGCCGAGGTCGAGGCAAAGACCACTTGCGGCGGCACATAGGCGACCGCATTGAAGAAGGAATAGGGGGCAAGGTTGTCCTGCCCATCCGCTCCGCGGGTCGAGATCCAGCCGATCGGGCGCGGGCTCACGATCGCGCTGAACGGGTTATGCAGCAGGCCATGGCCATCTTCGGGTCGGTAGAACATCATCGCCCTCTCATCTGTTTGCGCGAAGCATAGGGCCATGCTAGGGGCGCGGCCAGCGTCGCGGTCAGAAAGAGGCGGGCCATGCAGCTTTGCGGGGAAACGCCCGCCGATTGGTGGGAGGTCGAGACCCTCTACGACCTGTGCTTCGCCCCGGGGCGCGAGGCGCTGTCCTCCTACCGGCTGCGCGATGAGGTCGCGCCCGTGGCCGACCTGTGCCTGTTCCTGCGCGAAGATGACGGGTTTCTCGCCGCGGCGATCCGCTACTGGCCCGTACGTGTGGGCGGGCAGGCGACCTTGCTGCTCGGGCCCATCGCGGTCCATCCCACCCATCAGGGCGAGGGCCTGGGCGGCTGGCTCATCAGCGAGAGCCTTGCGCGCGCGCGCGGCCTGGGCTGGGCGCGGGTGCTGCTGGTGGGCGATGCGCCCTATTACGCGCGCTTCGGCTTTCGGAAGTTGACCGGGGTGCAGATGCCCCCGCCCACCAACCCCGACCGCGTCCTGGGGCTCGACCTCGTCCCCGGTGGCTGGGACGGCGTGACAGGTGCAGTCACGCGCTGGGCCGCGCTATAAGACGCGTGGGGAAGGGCAGCCCGGGCCCCCGCTCAATCAAGGCTTGCGACATATTCCAATAACGCGGGGCGCACGCTTTCCAGCCCGCGCGCCTGCGCGCGCGCGATCAGCTCCGAGACCTCATTGAGGTTGGCCCGCCGGATCAGGGACTTCACCGGGCCGATTGACGCAGGCCGCATCGACAGCGCACCAATTCCGATCCCGGCCAGCGCCAGCGCATCGACCGGGCGCCCGGCATCCTCGCCGCAGAAGGACAGCGTCGTGCCGACCTCATGGCAGCGATCGACGATGATCTGCAGGAATGCCAGGAAACTGCTGCTCAGCGTGTCATAACGCCGTCGCACCAATTCATTCTCGCGGTCGGCGGCGAAGAAGAACTGCTTGAGGTCATTGCCCCCGATCGACAGGAAATCGACCTCGTCGAAGAAGCTTTTCGGCGCAAAGGCAAGCGCGGGTGCCTCCAGCATCGCCCCCACCTGGACCTTGTCGGGCAAGGGATGGCCCAGGCGACACTCGCGCTCGATCTCGCGCATCAGCATGTCATGGGCAAGGGTGAATTCGCTCGGCGCGGCGATGAGCGGGAACATCACGCTCAGCGCGCGCCCGTTCGCCGCCCGGATCAGCGCCTGCACCTGCATCCGCAGCACGCCCGGCTTGTCGAGCCCCACCCGGATCGCGCGCCAGCCCAT
>SLKB01000155.1 GCA_007134805.1 Paracoccaceae bacterium | reverse complement strand
TTCCCCGGCCGGCATACGGGGCGCGATGTCTGGGTCGAAGCCTCCCCGCCGGATGCGGAACTCGCCGAGGGCATGCCGTTTCGCAATCTCAATGACGGGGTCACGCCAGTGATCATCGGCAGCCATGACTGGGCCGCGGCCTGGGCGATGGATGAGCGCGGCCAGCCGCTCTTGCGTATCGGCACTGGCCATTCCGGCGAGCAACGCCGCGAGACGGCCCTGCGCTTCGGAGTGAACCTGATCACGCATGTGCTGACGGGCAATTACAAATCCGACCAGGTCCATGTTCCGGCCCTGCTGGAAAGGCTGGGGCAGTAATGCTGCAAAATCAGAATATTGTCTTCGCGCCGCTGCTCGACTGGCCGGTGATCTGGGTCGTGGCCGCGCTGAGCGCGCTGATCGTTGGGCTTGCGCTGTGGCGGGGCCTGCGCGGGTGGTGGCTGCGGGGGTTTGCGGCCGTGGCGCTGCTCGCCGCGCTGGCCAACCCCTCGATCCAGTCCGAGGAGCGCGACAGCCTGCAAGATATCGCGCTTGTGGTGACCGATCGGTCCGCGTCGAATTACCTGGGCACGCGGCGCGCGCAGACCGATGCCGCGCTCGCGCATCTCGAGGCCGAGCTCGGCGCGCGCGACGGGATCGAGACGCGGCATGTCGAGATCCCCGATGGGCCGCAGAATGCGGGCACCGAACTCTTCACTGTGCTGCGCGAGGCGCTGGCCGATCTGCCGCGCGACCGCCTGGCGGGGGTGTTCGTGATCAGTGACGGGCGCGTGCACGATCTGGCCCAGCGCGACGGGATGCAGTTGCCTGCGCCGATCCATCTGCTGAAATCCGGGGAATCGAGCGATTGGGATCGCCGCCTGATCGTGTCGAACGCGCCCTCTTTCGCCATTCTCGGCGAGCCGATCACGCTGGGCCTGCGGGTCGAGGATCAGGGCGCGGTTCCCGCGGACCAGAGCGGGTTTGCGCGGCTCGAATACACGATCAACGGTGAGGAGATGCGCGAGACGCGCGTGCCGGTCGGCGAGGATCTGGAAATCACCGTCACGCTTGAGCGTGGGGGCATGAATGTGCTGCAATTCGAGCTGGAAGAAGCGCCGGGCGAGTTGACCACGCGCAACAATGCGGCCATCGTCCAGATAAACGGGGTGCGCGACCGGCTGAGCGTTCTGCTCGTCTCGGGCGAGCCGAATGCGGGTCAGCGCACCTGGCGCAACCTGCTGAAATCCGACCCTGCCGTGGATCTGGTGCATTTCACCATCCTGCGGCCGCCCGATCGCCATGACGGGGTGCCCGTGGATGAATTGTCGCTGATCGCCTTTCCGACGCGCGAGCTGTTCGTCGACAAGATCGACGAGTTCGATCTGATCATCTTCGACCGGTATCGCCGCCGGGGCATCCTGCCCAACAGCTATTTCAACAATATCGCCCGCTATGTCGAGGATGGTGGCGCCTTGCTCGTCATCGGCGGGCCAGAGCTTGCAAGCGCCGATTCGATCTGGCGCTCGCCGCTTGGAGCAGTGTTCCCGGCGCGCCCGACCTCGCGGGTGCTCGAAGAGGGCTTTCGTCCGACGGTTACCGAACTCGGCCAGCGGCACCCTGTGACCGCGGGCCTTGAGAGCATGGCGCCCGGTTCCGAGGATGGGCCGGGATGGGGCCGCTGGTTCCGGCAGATCGAGATGGAACCCGACCAGGGCCAGACAGTCATGGCCGGGATCGACGGCAAGCCGCTCCTGGTGCTCGACCGGGTCGGCGAGGGGCGGCTCGCGCTCATTGCCTCGGACCAGACCTGGCTTTGGGATCGCGGCTATGAGGGTGGTGGTCCGCAACTCGAACTCCTGCGCCGGCTCGCGCACTGGATGATGGGCGAGCCCGACCTTGAAGAGGAAACGCTGAGCGCGACCGCAGAAGGGCAGCGTCTGACGATCCTGCGCCGCTCGCTGCGCGATGAGGTGGGCGATGTGACCGTCACCGCGCCGGACGGCTCTGAAAGCACCGTCACGCTGAACGAGGACAGCCCCGGCGCCTATCAGGCCGAGTGGGACGCGCCGGAAATCGGGCTCTACCGGCTGGAGGAAAGCGATCTCTCATCAGTGGTGGCTGTCGGACCGCAGGCCCCGCGCGAATTCGAGCAGACCATTTCGACAGCAGAGGATCTGCGCCCGCTGATCACCGCGACCCGCGGCGGCACTGTGCGGATCGAGGACGGCTTGCCGGATCTGCGCTGGGTGCGCGAAGGCCGCGCGGCGGCAGGCCGCGGCTGGCTGGGCCTGACCCCGCGCGATGCCTATGTCACGACCGACCTGCGCAGCGCAGCCCTGCTCCCGGGCTGGGCCTGGCTCCTGCTCGCGGCGGGGTTCGCGCTTGGCGCCTGGCTGCGCGAAGGGCGTTAGGCGCCGCGCGCGCCGAGGAACCGCGCCAGCATGTCGGCAGTGGCCTCGGGCGCCGTGTCGGGGAAGAAATGCCCGCCCGGCAGGGCCTGCGCCTGCATCTGGGCGAGCCTGTCTTCCCAGGCCGCCGGGACATCATAGGCGCGCGCCATCACCCCGTCCGCGCCATAGAGCACCAGTGCCGGGCAGTGGACCTGGCGGTGAAGATCGGCGGCGTCGAGCGACAGATCATGCGCAATCGCCGCGCGATAATCCTGGCACATCCCGAAAATCACCTCCGGCTGGCGCCAGGCCGCGCGATAGTCCGACAGCGCCTCGGGCCTGAAATCGTCAAGGCTTGCGCCGCCCCAGCCCAGCAGGCAGCTCTCGAAGAAGTAATCGGGATCGGCACCTATCAGACGCTCGGGGAACGGGTGGGGCTGGGCGAGGAAGAACCAGTGATAGTAACTTTTCGCCACCGGATGCGTCAGCGTCTCGAGCAGCCGGTGCGTGGGCACGATATCCATCAGTGTGAGGCTTTGCACGGCCTCGGGCGCGTCGAGCGCCATCCGGTATGCGACGCGCGCGCCGCGGTCATGACCGACGAGGTGGAAGCGGTTGAACCCAAGCTGGCGCATCAGCGAAAGCTGATCCCGCCCCATCGCGCGGAAGCTGTAGGCGGCGCAGTGATCCGGCGTCCCGATGCCAGGTTTGAAGGAGCCGCCATAGCCCCGCAGATCCGCGCTGACGACGGTGAAGTCGCACGACAGGCGCTGAGCAATCGGCTGCCACATCGCGCGGGTCTGCGGGAAGCCATGCAGCAGCAGCACGGGCGGCCCCGCGCCGCCCCTGCTGATGGCAAGCTTGCCCGCGCCCACTTCAATCAGATCGTCTTCGAATTGCGCCATGTAACCCTCACACCCCCAGGTTCGGGCGCGCGGCCGGCGCGGTCAAGGGCGCATTTGTTCAGCGCAGGCGCAGATCGGCCTGATCGCCCTGCCCCTGATCCGAAATGAAGCGCAGCGTGTCGCCATCGCGCAGGACAAGCTGGCAGTTATAGGGATCGCCGGAAGAGCCGAATTCGAGCGTGCGGCAGAAATACCCGTCGCGCCATTCCCATTCGCCGCCCACATTCCGCCCGAAGCCGCGCCCGGTGATCTGGCCTTCGGGCAGAACCTGAAGGCGGATGCCGAAGCGGGTCAGTTCGCGCCCCTCGACCAGCGCGCGAAAATTCACCTCTTCGCGGATCGGCTGAAAATCGGCCAGGGCCGGGCCGGCGAGGCAGCAAGCTGCGAGCGCTGCGAGAACCATGCGAGCCATCATGTAACTCCGTTTATGTGTCATGCGGGATACGCAGGAAGATGGGTTCTGGATGACTATTTCAACCCCAGCACATCGCGCATGTCATACTCCCCCGGCGGCTTTTCGCGCAGCCAGAGCGCCGCGCGGATCGCGCCGCGCGCGAACACGGCCCGGTCCGAGGCGACATGCCGCAGCGTGACCCGCTCGCCCTCGCCCGCGAAGATCACGTCATGCTCGCCAATGAAATCGCCCCCCCGGATCGCGTGGAAGCCGATGGCCCCGGATCGGCGCGCGCCAGTGATCCCGTCACGGCCGCGATCCGCCACCTCATCGAGGGCGACGCCGCGCCCCGCTGCTGCCGCCTCGCCCAGCATAAGGGCAGTGCCCGACGGCGCATCGACCTTGTGGCGGTGATGCGCCTCGATGATCTCGATGTCGAACTCCGCACCCAGCGCCTCGGCCACGCGGCGGGTCAGTGTGACAAGCAGGTTCACGCCAAGGCTCATGTTGCCCGCCCGCAGGATACGCCCGGTTTGCGCGGCCCGCGAGATCGCCTCAAGCTGGCCGGGCTCGAAACCGGTTGTGCCGATGACATGCGCAACCCCTGCCCTTGCGGCGCGCGCGGCGAGTTCGGCACTCACCTGCGGCGTCGTGAAATCGATGACCACGTCCGAGGCCGCGAGTGCCGCGTCCAGATCCTCGCCCACTTCCAGCCCCAGCGCCGCGCCGCCCATTGCAACGCCCAGATCCTGCCCGATCCAAGGGTGGCCCGGACGCTCCAGCGCGGCGCTGAGATGCGCTGCCTCATGCTCGGTGATCAGCCGGACCAGCATCTGCCCCATCCGCCCCGACGATCCCATCACGGCCATCCGCGTCATGCCTCTCCCTTTCGTCTTTGCGCCCGAAGTCGCCTGTCTCTAGCGGGGGTCGCAAAAAATGGCAAAGGCTCGTTGCGCGCAGGCCGGGGATCGCCTAAATGACTGCCATGGGGCGCAAGCGTTTTGATCCGGGCACTGGCCCTTCGCAACGGCAGCTGCGTGTGGGCGAGCTGATCCGGCGCACGCTGTCGGACGTGCTGTCGCGTGGTGACATCCACGACCCCGACCTCACACGTATCCCGATCACGATCAGCGAAGTGCGCAGCTCGCCCGATCTGAAAGTGGCGACAGTGTTCTTCATGCCGCTGGGCGGCGAGCACCGGCAGGACGCGCTGGCCGCGCTCAGCCGCAACAAGGCCGAGCTGCGCCACCAGGTTGCCAAGACCATGACCCTGAAATTTGCGCCCGACCTGAGGTTCCGGCTCGACGAGAGCTTTGACCGGATGGACGACACCCGCAGGCTCTTGCAGGATGAGACCGTGCAGCGCGACATCGCCGCCGGGCAGCACCGCGATGACAGCGAAGGCTAGCGCGCTTGCCCTTGCGCTCGTCTGGGGCGGGGGCGCGGCCCTGGCCGTATGCACCAAGACCGAATATCACGACCAGAGCTTCACCTATTGCGAGACAGGCATCGCGGATGATCTGCGGCTGTTTCTCAATGATGGCGACGGTCAGGTTCTGGGCAATTTCCGCAACATCGATGCGGCCCTGCGCGACGAGGGCAAGCAGCTTGGCTTTGCCATGAATGCGGGCATGTATCATCGCGATCGCAGCCCGGTCGGGCTTTACATCGAGGGCGGCGAGACGCTCTCGCGCATTGTCACATCGTATGGGCCCGGCAATTTCGGAATGCTGCCCAATGGCGTATTCTGCATCGAGGCGGCGCAATACCGCGTGATCGAGAGCCGCAGCTTCGCCGAGGATCCGCCGGCCTGCCTTTACGCCGCGCAATCGGGCCCGATGCTGGTGATCGAGGGGGAGTATCACCCCCGCTTCATCGTCGAGTCGGACTCGCGCCTGATCCGCAACGGCGTGGGCGTCAGCGCAGATGGGCTGCGCGCGGTGTTCGTCATCACCGACACGCCTGTGAATTTCCATGAATTCGCGCGGTTCTTCCGCGAGTATCTGGGGCTCGATCAGGCGCTCTATTTCGACGGCAATGTCTCGCGGCTGCATGCGCCGAACCTGCGGCGGTCGGATTGGGGGCCACTTCTGGGACCGATCCTCGGCAAGGTCGTTGACCTTGAATGAACGGCCGCGTAGCAGGCGGGCCTGAGACAAGACGGGGGCACTGATGGGACGCAAGCGCAAGGGGCGCGCGATTTCGGGTTGGCTGGTGGTGGACAAGCCTGCGGGCGTGACCTCGACTGCCGTGGTCGGCAAGGTCCGTTGGGCGTTGCAGGCACAGAAGGCCGGGCATGCGGGCACGCTCGACCCAGGCGCGACCGGGGTGCTCGCCATCGCGCTGGGTGAGGCCACGAAGACGGTGCCCTATGTCACGGATGCGTTGAAATGCTACCGGTTTCGCGTGCGCCTCGGGCGCGCCACGACGACCGATGATGCCGAGGGCGAGGTTATCGCCGAAAGCGATACGCGCCCCGACGACGGCGCGATCGCGGCCGCGCTCGATGCCTTTCGGGGTGAGATCATGCAGGTGCCGCCGCAATTCTCGGCCGTCAAGGTCGCGGGCGAGCGCGCCTACGACATCGCCCGCGCAGGCGACGCGATGGAGCTTGCAGCCCGGCCCCTCTGGGTCGAGAGCCTGGAAATGGTCGCGCGCCCTGATGCGGATCATGTCGATCTGGAAATGGTCTGCGGCAAGGGCGGCTATGTGCGCTCCATCGCCCGTGATCTGGGCGTTGCCCTGGGCTGCCACGGGCATGTCGCCAGCTTGCGGCGGCTCTGGTCGGGGCCGTTCGATGTGGAGCAGGGCCTGAGCCTTGCGCAGATCGACGCGATGGCGCACAGCCCTGCCCTTGACGCATGTCTCCTGCCGCTGGAGGCGGGCCTTGCCGACCTGCCGGAACTGCCCGCCACACCTGAAGGGGCCGCGCGGCTGCGCCACGGCAATCCCGGCATGGTGATCGCATCGGATGCGGCCTATGGCGATGCGGCCTGGGCGAGCATCGACGGACGGGCAGTTGCGATCGGGCAGTACAAGGCGGGCGAGTTGCACCCGCTGCGCGTCTTCGCCGAGGGCTGATGCGCGGGGCGGAGGTGATCACGCGCGCGCATGTGAAGGGCGACGCGCCATCCGTGGCAGTCTATTCGCCCTGCGAGGCCTATCGCTATGTGCTGACGCGCGAATGGGACCGCGAAGGGCCGCGCGCGCTCTTCGTGATGCTCAACCCCTCGACCGCGACCGAGATCCAGAACGACCCCACTGTCGAGCGCTGCGAGCGCCGGGCGCGCGCGCTTGGCTTCGGCGCGTTTCGGGTGTGCAACATCTTCGCATTTCGCGCGACCGACCCGAAGGTGATGCGCGCCGCGGCTGACCCGGTCGGGCCGATGAATGATGACGCGATCACGCAGAGCGCGGCCTGGGCCGATCAGGTGATCTGCGCCTGGGGCACGCATGGGGCGCATCTGCTGCGCGGCGCGCAGGTTGAGCGGCTGTTGCGTGCAACGGATGTTCCGCTATGGCATCTGGGCCTGACAAAGGAGGGGCATCCGCGCCACCCGCTTTACCTCGGCTATGCGACCCGGCCCATCGCCTGGGATGCGCCTAGCGCCGTTTCAGGCGAATGATGACATCGACGCGCGCGATCCTGGCGCCTTCGGGGGGTTCCGGAAGGCTCGCGAATGCGACTTCGGCCGAGGGGGCGTCGGTCAATTCCTGCGTGTCTTCCCAGAAGAAATGCGGATGATCCTCGACGCAGGTGTCGAAATAGGACCGCGTGGCGTCGACCGTTATCTCGCTCATCAGCCCCGCATCGCAGAAGGCGCGCAGGGTGTTGTAGACAGTCGCAAGCGACACCGGCTCGCCGCTGTCCTTCGCCGCCAGAAACAGCCCTTCCGCGGTGACGTGCCGGGATTGCCCGTCCCCCACCAGAAGGCTCGCCAGACGCAAACGCTGGCGTGTCGGGCGCAAATCTGCGCGCGCAAGCCAGTCGGCCCCGGTTTTCAGGCTGGCTGCGCCAAGTTTCGCGAAATCCTGCTCCATGCTTTGATTATAGAGCGCGGCAGGGCCGGATTTCAAATGAAAACCGCGGCATCGCTGGCATGGTGGCGGGCGCTGGCCCGCCCTTGTCACTCTCGCGGCGCCGGTGCTACAGGAGGACCAAGCGTCAGGAGGAGACAGTCATGACCACCTATCCAAACTCGTTTGACAAGGATGCGCTCCTCGCCTGCGCGCGGGGGGAGTTGTTCGGCCCGGGCAATGCGCAACTTCCCGCGCCGCCGATGCTGATGATGGACCGGATCACCGAGATCTCGGGCGACGGAGGGCTGCATGGCAAGGGCCATGTCCGGGCCGAGTTCGACATCCATCCGGATCTGTGGTTTTTCGAGTGCCATTTCCCCGGCAACCCGATCATGCCCGGCTGTCTTGGCCTTGACGGGCTGTGGCAGTTGACGGGCTTCAACCTGGGCTGGCGCGGCTGGACCGGGCGTGGCTATGCGCTGGGCGTGGCCGAGGTGAAGCTCACCGGGATGGTGCGTCCTGACCGCAAGATGCTGACCTACAAGGTCGATTTCACCAAGGCCATGCAATCGCGCCGACTGACCATGGGCGTCGCCGATGGCATCGTCGAGGCGGATGGCGAGGTGATCTATCAGGTCAAGGACATGAAGGTCGCGCTGAGCGAGACCTGAGCCTCAGGACACGGCCACTGTGCCATCGGTGCGGAAGTCGCTCCCGTCTTCATGGGTCCAGATGAACTCAAACGCGCCCGGAGCGGCCGCGCGGACATGAAAGGTGAAGGTCGGATTGGCAGCACTTCCGTTTCCGAATTCGTATTCGAACACGGTCTCGTCGTTCATCCTGGCCTCGAACCGCGCGAGCATGTTGCGGGCCTGAGAAGACGACACACCCGTGACCATCGGGTGATCGATCAAGGTGCGGATTTCGATCGCCTCGCCCTCGCTCGCAGAGCGGGGCAGTCGAACACGGGGGGTGGACATATCAAGAGCTCCTCAAGTTGCGCAGCCGCCGACCGAGACCGTGACATGCGCGGCCTGTGACAGCACGCTGCCATCGGACAATTCGGCGAGCACAAGAATTTCCTGTTCTTCCGCAAGCCGGATTCGCGTCATCACCTCGGCGCGCGCCAGATGCGGGGT
>SLKB01000117.1 GCA_007134805.1 Paracoccaceae bacterium | reverse complement strand
GAAACCGCGCGCCTGCACCCACAGCGCATCACATGAGGCAAGCCATGGCCGAGACGCGACCGAAGAAGAAAAAGATGAGCGCCCGCAATATCGGGGCCGGGATCCTTATGGCGATCCTCGCTCTCAGCCTGCTCGGCTTCGGGGTCGAAGGGTTCGGCGGCGGGGCGCGCACGATCGGATCGGTGGGCGATCGCAACATCTCGACCGACGAATATGCACGCGCGCTGCAGAATGAGTTGCGTGCGCTGCAGTCCCAGATCGGCCAACCCGTGACGATGGAGCAGGCACGCATGTTCGGG
Organism: Paracoccaceae bacterium; assembly: GCA_007134805.1. Lineage (GTDB taxonomy): Bacteria > Pseudomonadota > Alphaproteobacteria > Rhodobacterales > Rhodobacteraceae > Roseinatronobacter. Next base: position 8,555 of record SLKB01000117.1, on the reverse strand, counting down.
ATCGATCAGCGCGTTCTCGAACAGATCGTGACCGGCGCCGTGCTCGACAACGAGGCCGAAAGCTTGGGCATCTCGGCCGGCGACGAAGTGGTGCAGCGCGAGATCTTCGAGATCAGCGCTTTTCGCGGCGCGGGCGGGCAGTTCGACCGCGAGGCCTATCGCTTTGCGCTCCAGAATGCGGGCATGAGCGAGACCGAGTTCGAGGAGTCGATCCGCCGCGATGTCGCACGCACGATCCTGCAACTATCCGTCATCGGGGGGGCCTCGGCGCCCGACGCGCTCGTTGAGCCACTCCTGAGCTTCGAGGCGCAGACCCGCGATTTTTCGGTTGTCACGCTCGACGAGTCAACATTGCCGGAACCCATCGGCACCCCGTCCGAAGCCGAACTGGTCGCCTTCCACGAGGCCGAGATCGACCGCTACACCATGCCCGAGGGCAAAGCGCTGCGCTATGCCTGGATCACGCCTGAAATGATGGTCGATGTGATCGATATCGATGAGCAGATCCTCCGCGATGCCTATGAGGCGCGGCGCAACGAGTTCATGCAGCCCGAACGCCGCCTGGTCGAGCGGCTGATCTTCCCCGATGCGCTCAGCGCCGAGGACGCGATGGCCCGCATCGAGGAAGGCACGGCCGAATTCGAGGATCTTGTCGCCGAGCGCGGGCTCGAGCTTGAAGACACGGATATGGGCGATGTCTCGCGCGCGCAACTTGGCGCTGCGGGGGACGCGGTGTTCGCGCTGGACGCGCCCGGGGTCACGGGCCCGGTGCAGACCTCGCTCGGGCCTGCGATCTTCCGGATGAACGCGGTGCTGTCAGCGCAAGAGACGACATTCGAGGAAGCGCGCGAGCAATTGCGCGACGAACAACTCGCCGATCTGGCGCAGCGTGCGCTGGCCGATGATATTGACCTTTACGAGGACCTGCTGGCGGGCGGGGCAACGGTCGAGGATCTGGCGCAAGACACCGACATGCGGGCCGGAACGCTCGACTGGCGGCCGGACACGCGCGAGGGCATTGCCGCTTATCAGAGCTTCCGCGAAATCGCGCGGCAGGTGCAGATGGATGACTTCCCCGAAATCCATGTGCTCGAGGATGGTGGCCTCTTCTCGGTCGAGATGGTGGATGTGCTTCCCGCCGCCCCGCGCCCGCTCGACGAGATCCGCGACGAGGTGACACGCGACTTGCGCGAGGCGCAGATCCTCGACGCCCTGCGCGCCCGCGCCGATGAGGTCGCCGGGATGCTGCGCGCGGGCGAAGCCCCGGGCGAGGCCGGGCGCGCGCCGATCCGCTTCGAGGGGATCACGCGCAATGACATGCTCCCGGATCTGCCGCGGGCCCTCGTGGCCGAAGCGTTCGAGGCCCGCCCCGACGAGATCCGCCAGTTCGAGGATGGCGCCCGGCTGCATCTTGTGCAGCTGCACGAGATCAACAGCCCGGACTTGCTGCTCGACACTGTGCAGGAGGCCCGCGACTCGTTGCGGCTGCAACTCGAACAGAGCGTCGCACAGGATCTGTTCGCCTATTTCACGGCCGCGCTGCGTGATGAGACCTCGATCAGCCTCGATCAGCGGGTGATCGAGGCCGTTCAATCGAATTTCTGACGCCATGGTGCAGCTCACCCCCGATTTCCCGCAATTTGACGCAGGCTGGCAGCGTGGCCGAAACCAGCTGGTCTATGCCCGCCTCGCGGCCGATCTCGACACGCCCGTGTCGCTCTATCTGAAGCTCGCGGGCGGCGCGCGCGATAGCTTCATCCTTGAATCGGTGACGGGTGGCGAGGTCCGTGGACGCTACTCGATGATCGGCATGAAGCCCGATCTGATCTGGGAATGCCGCGCAGGCCAGAGCCGGATCAACCGCGCAGCGCGTTTCGACCCGAGCGCGTGGGAGGATTTGACCGACCCGCCGCTCGATGCGTTGCGCGCGCTTCTGGCCGAAAGCCGCATCGAGACGCCCGATAGCCTTCCTGCCGCCGCCGCGGGGCTGTTTGGCTATCTCGGGTACGACATGATCCGTCTGGTCGAACATCTGCCCGACGTGAACCCCGACCCGATCGGCGTGCCTGATGCAGTGATGCTCCGCCCCTCGGTCGTGGCAGTGCTTGACGGGGTCAAGGGCGATGTGATTGTCGTCGCACCCGCCTGGCACAGCTCGGGGCTGAGCGCGCGGGCGGCCTATGCGCAGGCGGCTGAGCGGGTCATGGACGCGGTGCGCGACCTCGATCGCGCCGTGCGCGAGACGCCGCGCGCACTCAGCGGTGGCGCCGTGACCTTGAGCGCGCCGGTTTCGAATTTTTCCAAGCCCGACTATCTGGCCGCGGTTGACCGCGCAAAGGAGTATATCCGCGCGGGCGACATCTTTCAGGTCGTCCCGTCGCAGCGCTGGTCGCAGCCCTTCACATTGCCGCCCTTCGCGCTCTACCGCTCGCTCAGGCGCACGAACCCCTCGCCCTTCATGTTCTATTTCGATTTCACCTCTTCGGCCGGGCCCTTCCAGATCATTGGCGCCAGCCCGGAGATCCTTGTTCGGCTGCGCGGGGGCGAGGTCACGATCCGCCCGATCGCGGGCACCCGACCGCGCGGCGCGACCGACGAAGAGGATCGCGCCCACGAGGCCGACCTGCTGGCCGATGAGAAGGAACTGGCCGAACACCTGATGTTGCTGGACCTTGGGCGCAATGATGTCGGGCGCGTGGCCAAGATCGGCACGGTTCGCCCGACCGAGGAGTTCATCATCGAACGCTACAGCCACGTCATGCATATCGTCTCGAACGTGGTTGGCGAACTGGCTGAAGGCGAGGACGCGCTCTCGGCGCTACTGGCGGGCTTGCCTGCGGGCACGGTCTCGGGCGCGCCGAAAGTGCGCGCGATGCAGATCATCGACGAACTGGAGCCCGAGAAGCGCGGTGTCTATGGCGGCGGCGCAGGATATTTCGCCGCAAATGGCGAGATGGACATGTGCATCTGCCTGCGTACCGCCGTCCTCAAGGATGAGACGCTCTACATCCAGGCCGGTGGCGGGGTTGTCTATGACAGCGACCCGGAGGCCGAGTATCAGGAGACGGTCAACAAATCCCGCGCCCTGCGCCGCGCCGCCGAAGATGCAGGGCAGTTCGCAGCGGGCAACGGCTAGGAGCCGTCCCAGGCGCGCCGGGCCGCCGCCTCGATCCGCCCTGCCCTATTCGGCAGCTTCCGCGTAGCTTTCGACCGGCGGACAGGTGCAGATCAGATTGCGGTCGCCAAAGACATTATCAACCCGCCCCACGGGCGGCCAGTATTTGTCGCCCCGGAAGCTTGCCGGTGGAAAGCAGCCCTCCTCGCGCGAATAGGGTCGGTCCCAGTCGGCAACCAGATCCTCGACCGTGTGAGGGGCATTTTTCAGAGGGTTGTTCTCGGCATCGATCGCCCCCTCCTCGACTGCGCTGATCTCGGCGCGTATGGCGAGAAGGGCAGTGATGAAGCGGTCGATCTCGACCTTGGTCTCGGATTCCGTGGGCTCGACCATCAGCGTGCCCGCGACCGGCCAGCTCATCGTCGGCGCATGAAACCCGTTATCGATGAGCCGCTTGGCGATGTCGTCGACAGTGATCCCGGCCTTGGCGAAGGGGCGCGTGTCGAGGATGCATTCATGCGCGATCCGCCCCTTGTTGCCCATGAACAGGATGTCATAGGCGCCGCGCAGCCGCGCTGCGATGTAATTGGCGTTCAGGATCGCCACCTTTGTCGCCTGGGTCAGCCCTGGCCCGCCCATCATCAGGCAATAAGCCCAGGAAATCAGCAGGATCGAGGCGGATCCATAGGGTGCCGCACTGACCGGTCCCTCATTGCCGCCGATCTCGGGATGGCCGGGCAGGAACGGTGCGAGATGCGCCTTGACACCGATCGGGCCCATGCCGGGGCCGCCGCCGCCATGCGGGATTGCAAAGGTCTTGTGCAGATTGAGATGGCTCACATCACCGCCGATCTCGCCGGGCTTCACGAGCCCCACCATCGCGTTGAGGTTCGCACCGTCGATATAGACCTGTCCGCCATGACGGTGGGTGATCGCGCAGACCTCGCGCACGGTTTCCTCGAACACGCCATGGGTTGAGGGATAGGTGATCATGCAGGCCGCGAGCCGCTCACCGGCCTCTTCGGCCCTTGTGCGGAAATCCTCCAGATCGATATCGCCATTGGCGCTCGATTTGACCACGACGACCTTCATGCCGCACATCTGCGCACTGGCCGGGTTCGTCCCATGCGCCGACATCGGGATCAGGCAGATATCCCGGTGCCCCTGCCCGCGCGCGCGGTGATAGGCTTGGATCGTCAGAAGCCCCGCATATTCACCTTGCGCGCCGGAATTGGGCTGCATCGACATCGCTTCATAGCCCGTGATCTCGCAAAGCTTGGCGCGCAGATCCTCGATCGCCTCGGCGTAGCCCTGCGCCTGCTCGGGCGGGCAGAACGGATGCAGCGTCGAGAATTCCGGCCAACTCAGCGGCATCATCTCGGCTGCAGCGTTGAGCTTCATCGTGCAGGAGCCGAGCGGGATCATTGCGCGATCGAGCGCAAGGTCACGATCCGAGAGGCGCCGCATGTAGCGCATCATTTCGGTCTCGGCCCGGTTCATGTGGAAGATCGGATGGGTGAGGTAATCGGAGTCGCGCAGGAACCTGTCCGAAAAGCCCAGACCGGGGCTGTCCGGTGCAGCAGTGTCGATCCCGAACACGCGCAGCACCCGCAGCAGCACTTGCTCGTCGCTGGTCTCGTCAAGCGAGATCCCGACATGGGTGCTGCCGATCCTGCGCAGGTTCACCCCTTCTGCGCGGGCGGCAGCGAGGATCCCAGTCTGGCCCACACCGACCTCGACCGTGATCGTGTCGAAGAACTCCTTGACGATGACCTCGGCGCCAGCCGCACGCAGCGCGCGATAGAGCCGCCGCGTCAGGAAATGTACCCGCTCGGCAATCGCACGCAAGCCCTTGGGCCCGTGAAACACTGCATACATCGAGGCCATGACGGCCAGAAGCGCCTGCGCGGTGCAGACGTTCGAGGTGGCTTTCTCGCGGCGGATATGCTGCTCTCGCGTCTGCAGGGCGAGGCGGTAGGCCTGGTTGCCGCGCGCATCGATGCTGACGCCCACGATCCGCCCCGGCATCGCGCGCTTGTAATCCTCACGGCAGGACATGAAGGCTGCGTGCGGCCCGCCATAGCCCATCGGCACGCCGAAGCGCTGCGCAGAGCCCACCGCGATATCGGCGCCAAGCGCGCCGGGTTCGCGGATCATCGTCAGCGCAAGAAGATCCGTCGCCATGATCGCGACCGCTTTCGCGCCGTGCAGCGCCTTGATCTGGGGCGTGAAATCGCACAGATCGCCATACGTGCCGGGATACTGGAAGATTGCCCCGAAAAAGGCCTCCGCCTCAAGCGTGTCGGGCGCGCCCACGATCACCTCGATACCAAGCGGGGCAGCGCGCGTCTTCATGACGGCGATATTCTGCGGGTGGCAATTCTCGTCGATGAAAAAAGCTTTCATTTTCGACTTCGCGACGCGTTGCGCCATCACCATCGCCTCGGCGCAGGCGGTCGCCTCATCGAGAAGCGACGCATTGGCCACAGGCAGCCCGGTCAGATCGGCGACCATCGTCTGGAAATTCAGAAGCGCTTCCAGCCGACCTTGCGCGATTTCAGGCTGGTAGGGTGTGTATGCGGTGTACCAGGCAGGATTCTCGAAAATATTGCGCAGGATCGCGGGCGGCGTGATGGTCCCGTAATATCCCTGGCCGATGAGCGAGGTCATCACCTTGTTCTTCGCCCCCACCGTCCGCAGTTTCTCGATCAGCGCACCTTCGGACAAGGGTGCCCAGGTCAGCGGGTCAGGCTGGCGCAGATCGGCGGGGATCGTCTGCTCGATCAACTGATCAAGACTGTCGCATCCCAGCGCGCGCAGCATCTCGTCCATCTCGGCCGGGGTGGGGCCGATATGGCGACGATTCGCGAAATCATAAGGTGCGTAGTCGGTGGGGGTGAAACTCATCCGGAAGCTCCTTGCATCGGGCGCGCGCAGGGTGGCGTTCAGCCGAGGAAGTCCTTGTATTCATCCTCGGACATGAAATCTTCCAGCACGCTCAGATCATCGACTTTCATCTTGAAGAACCACGCGTCGCCCTGCGGGTCTTCATTCACGAGGCCCGGCGTGTCTGTCAGCGCCTCATTGACCTCGACGATTTCGCCATCGACGGGCGCGAGGATGTCCGAGGCCGCCTTGACCGATTCGATCACGCAGACTTCATCACCCTTGGCGACCATCGCGTCGACTTCGGGCAGCTCGACAAAGACCACATCGCCCAGTTGCTGCGCCGCGTGCTCGGTGATCCCGACGACCACAACATCACCTTCGACGCGCAGCCATTCGTGTTCTTCGGTAAAACGCATCTTGTCCCTCATTTGCGGTAGTTCGATGGGCGAAAGGGTAATGGGACCACGCGCACAGGCAAGCGCTTCCCGCGCAATTCGGCCCAGATTTCGGTATCCGCGCCCGTGCTTTCGGCAGGCAGGTAGCCCATCGCGATCGGGCGGCCAAGGCTGGGCCCGAACCCGCCCGACGTGATCTGCCCGACCGGCTCGCGCGCCTCGGGGCTCGTATAGAGCGGCGTGCCAGCCCGCATCGGCGCGCGCCCCTCGGGCAAGAGGCCCACGCGCAGGCGCTCGGGGCCCTCGCGCAGTTGCGCCAAGACAACCTCGGCACCCGGAAAGCCTCCCTCCCGCGCCCCGCCTGCCCTGCGCACTTTCTGTATCGCCCAGCCCAGGCCTGCCTCGATCGGCGTGGTGGTCGCATCAATATCCTGCCCATAAAGGCAGAGCCCTGCTTCCAGGCGCAGTGAATCGCGCGCGCCAAGCCCGACAGGTTCCACGTCAGGATGCGCGAGCAGCGCGCGGGCGAAAGCCTCGGCCCGCGCCTTGGGCACCGAGATCTCGAAGCCGTCCTCGCCCGTGTAGCCCGAGCGCGACACCCAGATCTCCTGCTCCTGCCAGTCGTGGTTTGCCACATCCATGAAGCGCATTCCTGCCACGCCCGGCAGTAGTGCAGAGAGCGCATTTTCGGCGCGCGGGCCCTGCAAGGCAAGAAGCGCGCGGTCATCACGCTCGATCACCTCGATCCCGGGAAGATGCGCGCGCAGATGGGCGAGATCGTCAGCCTTGCACGCTGCATTGAGCACTGCAAACAGATGATTGCCGCGATTGGCGACCATCAGGTCATCAAGGATCCCGCCCTGTGCATTGGTCAGCAGCGCATAGCGCTGGCGCCCCTCGGCGAGCCCCTCCACCGCTACGGGCACGAGGGCCTCAAGCGCAAGCGCCACCTTCGGCCCGCGCAGGATCACCTGCCCCATATGGCTCACATCGAACAATCCGGCCGCCGCGCGCGTGTGCTGATGCTCGCCCAATACGCCCATCGGATACTGGACCGGCATCTCGTAGCCGGCAAACGGCACCATCTTCGCGCCTAGCTCGATATGAAGCGCGTGAAGTGGTGTGCGCTGCAAACTCGTTCCTGTCATCCTTGCCCCTGTCCTGCGGCATGCCTGCGCGGGTTGCTCCGCGAGATCCATGCCCCCTCTGTCCGTGCGCCTGAGATCGCTATCCCTTCGGCGGGCGCTGAACGCGCCTCTCTCCAGAGTCCATATGTCGAGCCGGTCCTTTTGCCTGAGAGTTTACCGGGGCGGTTGCTCCTTCGGCCCTGACGCGACGTGCCAGTGTCTCCCGTGCTCGACGATGCACAGGTAACGGATTGCAGGGCGGTTTGGCAAGAAAAATTCCGACGCCTTGCGCCTGGGGGGCGATTTGAGGCAAAGAGGCGCCATGAGCGATCCATTTGTCTTCGGCTACGGGTCTCTGGTCAACCGGCTGACCCATGACTTTCATGATGCGCATCCGGCCCGGCTGCGCGGCTGGCGGCGCGAATGGCGCTACCTGCCGCAATTCGGACGAACCTTTCTTACCGCTGTCCGCGACGAGGGCGCAGTGATCGACGGGCTGGTCGCACGTGTTCCTGGCGCGGATTGGACCGCTCTCGACATGCGCGAGGCCGGTTATGGCCGCCACGTGATCGAGGGGCCGGCTCTCGACCATGCACTGCCGACGGCAACGGCCGCTCACGTCTATGCGATGGCGCAGGACGCGTCCCACCTGCCCGGAACCGACCAACCGATCCGTCTGAGTTATCTCGATGTCGTCGTGGCGGGGTTTCATGCCGAATTCGGCGAGACCGGGGTCATGCGGTTTTTCGAGACGACCACTGGCTGGGCAAGCATTGTCGACGACCGCGCCGCCCCCATGTATCCGCGCGCCCGCCCGGTTACGGCCGAGATCCGCCAGATGGCAGATGACTGGCTTTCAGCGGCGCGGGTTGTGCGGCTGCCGGGGTGATCAGGCGACGGCTTCCATTTCGGCAATGATGCCTTCGACCACTTCGGCAAGCAGGCGTTCATCCTCGCATTCGGCCATGACCCGCACCAGGGGCTCGGTGCCGGATTTGCGAATGAGCAACCGTCCGCGCCCGTCGAGCT
>SLKB01000033.1 GCA_007134805.1 Paracoccaceae bacterium | reverse complement strand
GTCGATCCATCGAAACAGACCAAACCGCCCACATATCTCTTCAAGTTCCAAACATGTCAAAAAGCAAGAGACAGAAAAACACACGAGGAAAACGCCATTCCCAGGCGAAACCCCATGCACCCATGCCTCTGATGTCCAGCCCCATAACCCAAACCGCAGAAGTACTCCGCAACCCAGACCCAAGGCCCAACCAGCAACTAACCGCCGCCGGTGAAGCGCTATCTAGACACCCAAACAAAACAACGCAAGACAGAATCGACAAAAAACCGACAAAAAACTCACGGGCTCGACCCGCCGGGCGGGCCGAGTTCGGATCTTTCGTGAGTCGCAGCCGAGCTTTGCAGAAGTTGCTTCAGAGAGCGCCTGCGCGCCCTCAAATAGGGGCCACGGAAAACACAGGCAATGGCGCCCCATCTGCCAGGGCGGCCAGATGCGTGCGCGCGCAATCGAGCGCCTCACGGATGCAGCGATCCATGTCGAGATAGCGATATGTGCCCAAGCGCCCGAGAAAGCTGACGTTTCTTTCTCGCTCCGCCAATGCGACATAGTCCGACAGGAGGGCTTTCTCGTCGAGCAGACGAATCGGATAGAACGGCGTATCGCCGGGCGCGCAGTCCCGGGCGTATTCGCGATAGACGACCGACTGCGCATGCTCTTCCCAGGGCGCGAAATGCTTGTGCTCGGTGATACGCGTGAAAGGGCAGTCCGGGTCGGGATAGTTCATGACCGCGCAGCCCTGATAGTCGCCGTCGTGGTGGAATTCCTCGAACCTGAGCGTCCGATAGCCCAGATGCCCCAGCATATGTCCGAACCACGCATCGATCGCGGCTGTACAGAAGACGTGATCAAATCCCGCGACATCGCTGCGCCGGACAGGCGTATTCAGGCGGATATCGATCAACGGATGGTCGAGCATCCGGGAGACCATTGCGGTGTAACCCTGCTCCGGCATCGCCTGAAACCGATGATTGAAATAGCGATCATCATAATTGAAGCGTAGTGGCAGTCGCTTGAGGATCGACGCGGGCAGGTCGACCGGCGCACGCCCCCATTGCTTGCGCGTATATCCCTCGAAGAACGTGCGATAAAGGTCTTCGCCCAGCCACGCCACGGCCTGATCCTCGAAGCTTGCGATGGGACCGGTCGGGCTGCGCGCCTGCCGGGCGAGGAACGCACGCGCCTCGTCGGGGCGAAGGGTCAGGCCGAAGAACTGGTTGATGGTGTGCAGGTTCATCGGCAGCGTGTATACCTGCCCGCGCGCCTGAGCCTTGACCTTGTGCGCATAGGGCCGAAAGCGCGTGAACTGGTTGACATAGGCCCAAACTTCCGTGTCGTCGGTGTGGAAGATATGGGGCCCGTAGCGGTGTACCATGACCCCGGTCTGGGCGTCGCGTTCGGTATGGCAATTGCCCGCGACATGATCGCGCGCTTCCCGGACGGAGACCCTGTGGCCCGCCTCGGCCAGTTCCCGGGCGACGACCGCGCCCGAAAGCCCCGCACCGACCACCAAGTACTGTCTTTTCATGTGATGCCCCCATCCAGTGCCCGCAGCTGACGCAGGCATACCCAACCCCGGCTAGGGAACATGAAACTGGTTAACAAATCATGTCTTTCCGGCGCCGCGCGTTGCAAGCAAGAGATTCGTCTCGGAGGCCGTGATACCTTCGAGATCGCGGATCTGGTGGATCACCTTGTCGAGCGCGGTCAGCGTCTCGGTCGACATGGCGACGATCAGATCCCAGCGCCCATTGGTGGAATGGACCTCCGTGACCTGCGGCAGACCAGCGAGCCGCGCCACGATACGCGCGCTGCCGCGCCCCTCGATCCGGATCATCATGAGCGCCCTCACAGGTGCGGGCATGACATCGGCCCGCGTCAGAATAGTGAAGCCCGCGATCTCGCCACTCTCGACGAGACGATCCATGCGATTGCGCACAGTCGCGCGGGCGACACCCAGCCGGGCGGCGAGTTCCGAAAGCGGCACGCGCGCATTGCGCGACAGTTCGGCAATGAGGCGCTGATCAAGACTGTCCAATTCGACAAGCATAGATGTCATTTTGCACATAAAGCGGTTGTTTCAGCAACTATTCATGCTTGTTTCTGCCAGGTTTTGCCTCGAGATGACAGGTAACGGAGGTTGCACATGACACATATCGCCCTGATTGGCGCGCCCAGCGACAGCGGCCAGCGACGTCCCGGCTGTTCGATGGGCCCGGCCGCCTATCGCGTTCGGGGGCTCTCCGAGGCCTTGCGCGCGCTGGGTCATCACATCTCGGATCGCGGCGATATCGAGCGGCCGCCGCCCCGCGCGGCGACAAGCCCCAATCCCAGCGTCGACCAGTTGCCCCAGACGTTGGCCTGGTCCGACCTGATCGCGGCAGAGACGCAAGCCGCCCTCGCCGAGGGCGCTCTGCCGATCATCCTCGGCGGGGACCACTCGATCTCGCTTGGCTCCGTTGCGGGTTCTGCGGCGCAGGCGCGTGCCGAGGGCCGGCCGCTCTTTCTGCTCTGGCTGGACGCGCATTCCGATTTCCACACCCCGCTGACCAGCACCTCGGGAAATCTGCATGGCACACCGGTCGCCTATGCCGCAGGCCTGCCCGGCTTCGAGAGCTTCGCCCCATTCCCGTCGCCGCTTCCGCCCGCACAGATCTGCCTGTTCGGCATCCGCTCGGTCGATGGCCCGGAGCATTCGGCCCTTCTACAGCACGACATGACCATCTGGGACATGCGCGCGCTCGATGAACACGGGATCAGCACCCCTCTACGCCAGTTCCTCGAAAGGGTACGCGCGGAAGACGGCGCGCTGCATGTCAGCCTTGATGTGGATTTCCTCGACCCGGCGATCGCCCCGGCGGTCGGCACGACTGTCCCGGGCGGTGCGACTTTCCGCGAGGCGCATCTGGTCATGGAACTACTGCACGAGTCGCAGCGCATCACGGCGCTCGATCTTGTGGAGTTGAACCCCATGCTCGACGAACGGGGCCGCACGACCGAGTTGATGATCGACCTGACCTGCTCGGCGCTCGGCAAGAAAGTCTTCGACCGGCCCACGCGCCTCTACCCCTGAATTACCGGAGCCCCACCATGCCCCTCCCTTCCGAGAGAGCCTTTGTGCCCTTTGTCAGTGTCGAGAACATGATGCGTCTGGTCCATGATATCGGACCGGAAGAAATGATGGCGGGTCTCGCCGACGCGATCGAGGCCGATTTCCGCCGCTGGGAGCGCTTCGACAAGACCCCGCGCATCGCCGCGCATAGCGAGATCGGGGTGATCGAACTCATGCCAACCTCGGATGGCGAGACCTACGGCTTCAAATACGTGAATGGCCACCCTGCCAATATGCGCCGCGGCTTGCAGACCGTCACTGCCTTCGGGCTGCTCGCGTCGGTCGAGACAGGCTATCCGCTTCTGTTGAGCGAGATGACGCTTCTGACCGCTTTGCGCACTGCGGCCACCAGCGCGCTGGCCGCGAAATGGCTCGCCCCTGAAGGTGCCCGCAGCATGGCAATGATCGGCAATGGCGCGCAGGCCGAATTCCAGGCCCTGGCCTTTCGGCGGATCTGCGGGATCACCGAAGTGCGACTATACGATATCGACGCCGAGGCCACACACAAATGCGCCAGAAACCTTGCAGCGTCCGGGCTCAGGATCGTGCCCTGCACAAGCGCCGAAGACGCGGTGGCCGGGTCACAGATCATCACCACCTGCACGGCCGACAAGCAATATGCGACAATCCTGACCGACAATCTGGTCGGCGCCGGCACGCACATAAATGCAGTGGGCGGCGACTGTCCGGGCAAGACCGAACTGCACCGCGACATCCTGCTGCGCTCTGACATCTATGTCGAATACCCGCCCCAGACCCGGATCGAGGGCGAGATCCAGCAACTGCCGCAGGAGCACCCCGTGACTGAACTGTGGCAGGTCATTTCAGGCGCCGCGCCTGGCCGGCAAAGTGCGGGGCAGATCACGTTGTTCGATTCGGTGGGCTTTGCGATTGAGGATTTCAGCGCGTTGCGCTACGTTCTCGACCTGCTTCGTCACACCCCCCGTTTCGAGGCGCTGGACATGATCGCCGACCCTGCTGACCCGCGCGACCTCTATGGCATGTTGATGCGCGCGCGCTGAGCGCTCAGCCTGCCTTGGTGTTCAGATCCTTCAGCAATCGGCCATGCCGGCGCACCTCGCTCAGCACATCGCCGAACGTCTCGAGACCGCGCGCGCGGAGCATCGGCATCAGCTTCAGGAAGGCATCCGCGGTTGCGACCGTGTCGCCAATGGCCGTATGGCGCGCCTCTTCCGGGATGGTGATGCCGAGTCGCATGGTCAGCGCATCGAGCGAATGCTGCTCAAGCTGGCCATAGACCACTGCTGACAAAAGCACAGTATCGAGCACCGGATGGTCGAACTTCGCACCGATGTTGCGCTCATGTCGGCGCAGGAATTCCATGTCGAAGGGGGCGTTATGTGCAACCAGCACAGCGCCGCGCGCGAATTCATGGAATCGTTTTCCGGCATCGGCAATCGTGGGGGCACCCTTGACCATGTCATCGGTTATGCCATGCACCTCTGTCGAGCTTTGCGGGATCGGGCGCTTGGGATCTACGAGCGTATCGAAAACCTCGCGCCGCACGCGACGGCCATTGACCACCCGCACGGCTGCGATCTGCACGATCTCGTCATTGGAGGGCGTAAGGCCTGTCGTTTCGGTATCGAAGACCACATAGGTCAGATCCTGCAAACGCGCTTCGAGAACCTCGGCATTGCGTTCCTTGGACAGTAGCTCGAAATCATAGACCACCTCGCGCTGCAGGGGCGCGGGTCGGCTGGTCGCGCGGCGCGCATTCGGGATCGGAAAGCGCACTGTGCAGCGCCCGTCCGGCAGGACTTCCGGCCAGGCCTCGGTCCCATGCGCGTTGAGTACAGCGCGCGCGGTCAATTCCAGCGCCTGCGCATCGAGCGAGCTGGAAAGCCAGGCGTCGAACTCGCCCACCGGCAAGGGCTCACCTTGCCATGTCAGGTCGAGGATCGCGCCCGGTCCGTCTTCCTCACTCAACTCCAGTACGAATCTGTGCCCATAACCATGCTCCGAAAGTTGCACCCCCATCCAGCGGAACCAGAGCGCAAGCTCGAAACCGTCGCATGTCAGCACCAGTTCCGGCCCCCGCGTCTCGAGCGTCAGGCCCTTGGTGTCGAACTGCGCGCTGATCCCGTCCATCAGATCGCGCGAGCGGATCTGGATCTGCGGGCGCCAATCGATCCGCCCCTCGTCATAACGTTGGCCCAGTTCCGTGATGGCCTTGGTAAGGTCATGGACTTCCGAGAGCATCGCCGCGGTCAGTTCCCGCGCATGCGACATATCGCGTTCTTCCGACATGACCCCGATCACGGTCTGCAGATTGGCGGCCGGGCGCCGAACCCGGTCGAAGACCTCGCCCAACAGCGCCTCGCGCGCAGAATGGGCGGCCATGTCCGCGGTCACATCGCGCAGGGTCAGCACAAAGCCCGGGCGGCGAGTGTGATCCGTCCGGCGTAAGACACGCATACGGCCCGACAGAAGCCGCCCCGTTCCGGTGGTCGCGCAAACAAGATCCGAAGCTGCGTCGGGGTCATTGAGCTTGCTCAACCGTTCATAGGCATGGCGCACGGGGCCTTCGCGCAGGTAATCCAGTAGGTTGCGATCAAGCCCTGGCGCGCCGCCAGCCTCAAGGATCGACACGGCCTGTCCATTGTAGAAAACCAGTTGATAATCGGCCGTGCAGAGCAGGACGGCAACTGGCACATCGGCGAGCAGCTTTTCCAGGCGCGCCTTCTCGGCCGACAGGCGCGAGGTTTCGCGCGCCACCGATTCGGCGAGTGCCGAGCGCGTTGCAGCAAGCGAGCGCGTGATCTCGGCAGCCGCTGGGGCAAGATCGCCCAGGTACCGGGCGCGGTCACGCTCTTCCTTGATATCGGCATCGACATCGCTTTGCGCGCGGGTGCGGATCGCATTCGCAAGCGACTCGATCGCGCGCGCTACATTGGCATCGAAAAGGTACCAGACCCCGGTCACCAGAAAGAGGATCAGAAACCCGGCGAACAGCCCGGCCTGCACCATGGCGTCGAGCGGATCAACGTCGCCCCCGCGCGCCAATACCAGCCAACCGCCAGCGACCAGCGCTGCGACGGCGCCCAGCCCGAGGGCCGCAAAGAAGAGCAGGATGCGCAGCCGTAGACTGAGGCGCTCAAGCATCCTCCTTGCCCTCTCGGGGTTCATGCCGGGGCGCGCCGGACAGGATCTTGCGCACCTCGTCGCGCAATTCCTTCAACTCGAAGGGCTTCGAGATGAACCCGTCCGCGCCCATCGCCAGACCCTTGCGCCGCTCCATCGCCGAGCCGCGCGCAGTCATCATCAGGATGCGGACATCGGCACATTCGGGATCTGCACGCACTGACTGGCAGATCTCGTAGCCGGAGACCTCGGGCAGCATGACATCGAGCAACACGAGATCGGGCTTGAGCTCGCGAATCATGTCGACCGCCCCTGCGCCTGTTTCCAGCCGCGTCTGATTATAGCCCTCGCGCGTCAGCAGGTAATTAAGCGCGATCGCGATATTGTCCTCATCCTCGACAACAAGTATTTCAGCTCTCTCCGCCTGATCCTCCATGAGTTCCTCCTCCACAGGCAACTTCCAAAAACCGATCCTCCGCAGCCAGCTGATACCATGCGGCATCCACGGGGATCCCCTCCTCGTTCAGTCTCGTGCCCGATGTGACATCGGCCCTGCGCGCATTGGCGCAATCGAAAAATGACTTATACGCCATCGTCAGAGCCCAGCGCTCGGCCAGGACCACACCAGTCCGCACCATGTCGGGATTGTTGACGTTACGCTGGCGCATGCGATTATCGACCGCGATGACCCGCGTTGTCAGGGGCACGACATAAGTCCAGGGTCGATACCAGATGCGCTGCTGGTTCGCGCTGACGACAGCCACCTCATCGGGCAGACCCGCCTCGAATCTGCCGGCCCAAGTGTATTCCAGATAGACCACCATCGCGAGCATACCGGCAGCCACGCCGAAAGGGGTTGTCCACTCAGGCATGTGGCGTAACGTGAGCTTTTGCAGGATCATCGCGGCACCCCCACCGCCAAACCCCGCCACCACGACTGCCAGAAATTCA
This sequence comes from Paracoccaceae bacterium, assembly GCA_007134805.1. Taxonomy (GTDB): domain Bacteria; phylum Pseudomonadota; class Alphaproteobacteria; order Rhodobacterales; family Rhodobacteraceae; genus Roseinatronobacter. Next base: position 1,731 of record SLKB01000033.1, on the reverse strand, counting down.
AGGATCATGCCTGCCCCTTCAGCCCAGTGTTCCGGCCATCTGCCCGACGGCAGATTGCATCGTGCGCACGACCACAAAGGCATCGCGCAAATGGCTGCGCTCGAAATCAGACAGATCCGAAGGGGCAAGGAAATTGTCGGGCTTGCGTCCCATCCGCACCAGATTGGCCTGATTCTCAAGCCGCAGATTTGCGATCAGGTCATAGGCCTCGATCAGATCGCGGGCGCCCGAAACCGAGATGATGCCCTTCTCCTCTGCCTCCAGAAGCCGGGCGCGGGTGTTGGCGGCCGCGATCCGGCCGCGCAGCGTATAGACGCGCGCGAGATCAGTCACGGGCACCACACCGCCGAGCTTCATGTCGACATGGTTCTTGTGCTCGCCCGAACGGATCGTCGCAAAGCCGCGCAGCAAACCCAGCGGCGGGGTGTGCTTGATCGAATTGGAGATCATATGCGCAACGAAGATCGAATTCTTCGAGGCTGCTTCGAGCGTTTCCTGCTGCAAATCGCGGAACAGGCTCACCTGCCCGCCGATCGGGCGCAGGTCAAACATCACCGAGGCGAGCATCTGCGCCTCGGGGGACGGCGTCTTGATCCAGCCGGAGAAATACCGCCGCCATGTCTTCTGCGGCTGGCACCAGCGCGGGTTCGTCGCCATCATGTCGCCAGGGCAGAAATAATAGCCGGCCTCGTTGAGCCCGTTACTCACAAAGCGCGCGATGTCGGCAAAATAAGGCATGTCATCGGGCGTGACAGAATCGTCGATAATGATGCAATTGTCCTGATCGCTCACCCCGGTCTGTTCCTGCCGCCCCTGACTGCCGCACGCGGCCCAGAGATAGGGCACGGGCGGCGGCCCGAACTTTTCCTCGGCCAGCTTGAGCAGCCGCCGCGTGACCGTGTCGGCGATATCGGTTATCAGCCGGGTGACCACATCATGCGCGGAATGCGCGCCCACCAGTTGAACCAGCAGCTGCGGGATGCGCTCGGTTACCTGGGCCAACTGCTCAGGTGTGGTCGAGACTGCAGCATCGCGCACTAGCTGGGCTGAACTGATCGCCTGGAACCGCGTCAAATCGGTCTGGGTGATCATGCCGATCAGCTTCTCGCCCCGCACGACCGGAAGATGTCCGATGCGATGCTCGAGCATCATGTGCAGGATGTCCGAGCCAAGGGCCTCGGGGCTCAGGGCCATCGGGTCGGGCGTCATGATCTCGGACAGCGGTGTATCGCCTCCGCGCCCTGCCGCGAGGACCCGCCCAGACAAATCTCGCGTGGTCACGATCCCGATCAGCTTCTCGCCGTTGTCCACGACCGGCACACAGGAAATCCGGCTCTCGCGCATCATCTTTGCCGCGTCCTGGGCGGTCGTTGAACCGGTCGCACTCAGCGGCTTGCGCGCCATGAGGTCGGCCACCTTCATCGTGGCGAGGTCGCTCTGACGGCTCAGTTTGCTCCCATGCCCCTGCCCGCGGCTGAAAAACCGCCCGAAAGCCGGGAAGTTGGCAATGAGATGGCGCAGCTCGTCACCTGGCAGGCACAAGAGCACTGTCTCGGCGGTTGTGGTCGCCGTGGTGACCGCGCGCCCGTCGCGCAAGAGCCCACGTTCTCCGAAGGAATTGCGCGGGCTAAGGATCGAGACCAGCGCACCATTGCCATCCGTCACTTCGACCATACCCGACTTGACCAGATAGACACCGGAGATCGGATCGCCCTGCGTGTAGACGACTGT
>SLKB01000222.1 GCA_007134805.1 Paracoccaceae bacterium | reverse complement strand
GCCGGAACGGGGAGAGCCGCCCAGATTGTCCCTGTCGCGGGCGAGTTCATGCGGCGTGCTCCAGCGCTCGGACTGCGCTGGACGCCAGCGCGTCGGGCAAGCACGACAGGACCTGTGCCGGCGTTGGCGCGATCAGCAGGGCATGCCGCGCAGAGCGGCTCGCACCTGCCGCGTCGCAATACCAGCCGAGATGCTTCCGCATCGTCTTCAGCCCCAGCTCCCGCCCGTAGAACGCAAGCGCCGCCTCGAAATGGGTGGCGACCAGATCGACCAGTGCCGAGCCCGTTGGCGGCGGGGCTGCGGGCGGCCCGCCGAAGATCTCGGCCGTTATCTGAGCCAGCAGCCAGGGCCGGCCCTGCGCGCCGCGCCCGACCATCACCCCTGCCGCTCCGGACAGAGCAAGTGCGCTGCGGGCGCGGGCCACGCTGGTGATATCGCCATTGGCGAGCACGGGCTGCGGACAGGCCTCCACAACGCGCCCGATCGCCGCCCAGTCGGCCTGCCCCTTATAGAACTGGCAGCGCGTGCGGCCATGGATCGTAACCATCTGCACGCCGGCCTCGGAAGCCCTGCGGGCGAGTTCGGGCGCATTGACGGTGTCATGATCCCATCCCAGCCGCGTTTTCAACGTGACGGGGATATCGACCGCCATCACCACGGCCTCGATCAACCCCAGCGCGTGGTCGAGCTTGCGCATCAGCGCCGAACCCGAGAGCCTGCCGACGACCTTCTTTGCCGGACACCCCATATTGATGTCGATCAGCTGCGCGCCCTGCGCCTCGACCATGCGCGCCGCCTCGCCCATCCAGTAGGCATCGTGCCCAGCAAGCTGCACGGCCGTGGGGATCTTGCTGTCAAAGCCCAGCTCCGCCTTGGCGCGGGCCGAAGGGCGGGCATTCACCATGTCCTTGCTCGCCACCATTTCCGAGACGGCCATCCCGGCACCGAAGCGCGCCACGACCTCGCGAAACGGCAGGTCCGTGATCCCGGCCATGGGCGCGAGCGCAACCGGGGCGCAGGACGCAACCAGAAGCCGCGCCGTTACGTGCGGCCTGTCGTTCCTGATCCCAGTCTGACTCATGCGGCGTTCCTGCACCTCTTCTGCTCTTCTCTATATCTGGCTGCGGACAGAGACAAACGCGCCGCCGCCGAGATTGATGCCAAATTGATCATCCGATGAAGTTTTATGCACATTATTGAGGCAAACGCGCGGATTGTCAGCACCCCCTGCGTCAGCCTATAGCAAAGGGCAACGATAAAGTCAGGAGCGCGAATGACAGATCAGGTTGCGGCCATCATTGTTGCCGCCGGGCGCGGGCTGCGCGCCGGTGGCGAGGTGCCGAAACAATGGCGCCTACTTGCCGGCCGGCCGGTCCTGGCGCACACGCTCGAGGCGTTTCGCGCGGCCGGGATCAGCCGCATCATGCTTGTGCTGCACCCCGACGAAATGGACCGTGCGGTAAACCTTTGCGCCGTCACTGCAGTGGCCGGTGGGGCAAGCCGCACTGCCTCGGTGCGCGCGGCACTCGAGGTCTTGGATGCAGCGCCGCCGGATCACGTCCTGATCCATGACGGCGCACGGCCCTTTGTCAGCGCGCGGATGATCAATGATGTGCTTGCTGCACTCGCCACAGCACCTGGAGCTGCGCCGGCCGTCGCCCTCAGCGATGCACTCTGGCGGGGGACATATGGCGGCGTGGACGGGGTGCTGCCGCGCGACGGGCTCTACCGCGCGCAGACCCCGCAAGGTTTCCATTTCAAGGCGATTCTCGCTGCCCACCGCGCCTACGAGGGCGAGGCGGCCGATGATGTCGCCATCGCCCGCGCAGCCGGGCTCAGTGTTTGCATCACCCCGGGAAGCGAGGATAACTTCAAGCTAACCTATCCCGAGGATTTCGAGCGCGCCACGCAACTCATGGCCGGGCGCGCGCAGAAGGAGCCTGCAATGGATATCCGCTTCGGCACTGGCTATGACGTCCACCGCTTCGGTCCGGGCTCGGGCTGTTGGCTCTGCGGGATCCTTGTGCCTTATGACCGCGCCCTGCAAGGCCATTCCGATGCCGATGTGGGCCTGCACGCGCTGACCGACGCGATACTCGGAGCGCTCGCCATGGGCGATATCGGCCGGCATTTCCCTCCGTCCGACCCGCAATGGAAAGGGGCTGCGAGCGACATATTCCTCACCCACGCGACAGATCTTGCATGCGCGCACGGCTACACGATCAGCAATTGTGATGTGACACTGATATGCGAACACCCCAAGATCGGGCCACATGCATCCGCCATGCGCGATCGGGTGGCCGAGATCATGCAGATCTCTCGGGATCGCGTCAGCGTCAAGGCAACCACAACCGAGCAGTTGGGCTTCACTGGGCGCGGCGAAGGGATCGCGGCCATGGCGAGCGCCTGCCTGACCCGTCCCTGAGCGCAAGGAGTCGCCCATGCCCCCCACCCGAGTGATCGCCACCTTTTTCGGCGTGGGCCTGCTACGCCCCGGCCCTGGCACCTGGGGGAGCATGGCTGCGCTGCCAGTGGCCTGGGCGCTGCATGTGCTGGGAGGGTTCGCGCTTCTCGCGCTCGCGACGGTTCTGGTGTTCCTCATCGGGTGGTGGGCGACAGTTCAGGAAACCCGTGGCCTGGATGACCCCGACCCCTCCGAGATCGTGATCGACGAAGTCGCCGGCATGTGGCTCGCGCTCTGGCCCGTGTCGCTGGGAGCGAGCCTGCAGGGTGTCGCTATCACGGCGCTCTGGCCAGGATGGCTGGTCGCGTTCCTTGCGTTTCGGGCCTTCGACATCTGGAAACCGGGGCCTGTCGGCCTTGCTGACCGGATGCATACCCCTCTCGGCGTGATGCTTGATGACATCATCGCCGGTGCGCTGGCAGCGATGGTGGTCGCGGTCTTTGCGGTCTTCGCCCATGGGGTGATGGGCGTATGAGCGCCGCGGCCGTGCTCGAAGCCGCGCGAGACGCAGGTGTTCGGATCGCCACGGCGGAAAGCTGCACAGGCGGGCTGATCACAGCTGCACTGACCGAGATCCCGGGATCGTCGCGCGTGGTGGATCGCGGCTTTGTCACCTATTCCAACGCCTCCAAGATCGCGATGCTGGGCGTGCGCCCCGAGACACTGGCGCAGTTCGGCGCGGTTTCAGAAGAGGTCGCAGCCGAGATGGCACAGGGCGCGCTTGCGCGGTCAGACGCGGGGGTTGCAATAGCTGTCACGGGCATCGCCGGCCCGGGCGGGTCGGAGCACAAGCCCGAGGGCCGGGTCTGTTTCGGGCTCGCCCTGCAGGGCAGCGTGCACACCGAAACAGTCGAGTTCGGCGCACTCGGCCGCGACAAGGTGCGCGCGGGCAGCGTCGATCACGCGCTATCGCTGATCCTGCAGGCGCTGTGATCAGTGCGCACCGTAGAGCACGCGCGCCCGATCCTCGAACGCGCCCACGACACGGCGCATGGCTTGGTCGAACACGATCCCGATCAAGCGTTGCAGCACCGGGTTGCGAAACTCGAAATCCACATGGAAATCGACAATGCATCCGCCGCTCTCTGCCGGGCGGATTTTCCATTGCGACACCATGTATTTGAACGGCCCGTCGATATAGGCGGTGTCGATCTTGCCCTCATCGGGAAACAGCTCGACGCGGCTCCCGAAACGCTCGCGGAACACTTTGAACGAGATCACGAGATCGGCCTCGATCTGCTCGCCGCCCTCGATCGGCCGACGAGCGCGGATGCGCGCAGCCGCAGTCCAGGGGAGGAATTCAGGGTAGCGTTGCACATCGGCGACCAGATTGAAGATCTGGTCAGCCGTATAGGGCATGTGTCGATGTTCATGATGCGTCGGCATGCGCGCGCTCTTTGCTGATGCGCGCACATGTCCTAAAGTCGCGCGAAAAAATCAAGGGGTTGTTATGACGCAGAAACCTTATGCCATCGATCAGATGATCAGCGCCAAGCAGATTGCAGCGCGGGTCGAGCAACTGGCAACCGAGATCACTGATGCGTTTTCCACCACCGACAAGCTTGTCGTGGTCGGTCTGCTGCGCGGCTCGTTCGTGTTCATAGCCGATCTGGTGCGCGAGATCGCCCTGCCCCTTGAGGTCGATTTCCTCGAGGCCTCGAGCTACGGCAATTCGATGACCTCATCGCGCGAGGTGCGCGTGCTGAAGGATCTCTCCGGCAGGATCGCGGGGCGCGATGTGCTGGTGGTGGAGGATATCGTCGATACGGGCCATACGCTGTCGCATGTGCTGCGCCAGTTGCAGGCGCGTGGGCCCCGCCGGCTTGAGGTTTGCGCGCTGCTCGACAAGCCGTCGCGCCGGGAGGTCGATATCGAGGCGCGCTGGATCGGTTTCGAGATCCCCGATGAATTCGTGGTCGGATATGGTATCGACTACGCTCAGCGCGACCGCAACCTGCCCTATATCGGTCGAGTGCGCTTTACCTGAGCGCGGCAGCCACCCTCACGAGACCGTGAATTTGTGCGAATCCGTCGATGGGGTAGCCTTGCCTCAACCTGTCAATCCAAAGGTATCCAGATGAAATTCAGAGCTTTTTTCGGGGCGGCGCTTCTTGTCGCAACTGTTTCCATGCCGGCTATTGCCGACGATGACCCAGCGATCGGGCAGCGTCAGGGCCAGTTCAAGCTGTTCGTCCATAATTTTGGCGCGCTGGGCAGCATGGTGCAAGGCCGCATCGATTATGATGCAGATCTTGCGGCGACAGCGGCGCAGAATCTCTACCATGTCTCGCGCCATGATCAGGGGCGACTCTGGCCGGAAGGCACCGGTTCGAACAATGCCGACGGCACGCGGGCCCGGCCGGAAATCTGGGAGAATCTGGACGATTTTATGCAGAAATTCGTCGATATGCAGGATGCAGTGGAAGCCCTGCAGCCTGTGGCCGGGGACGGGCTCGACGCCTTGCGCCCGGTCTTTGGTGCCGTGGCGGGGACCTGCCAGGCCTGCCATGAGACATATCGCGAAGAATCCAGCTGATCCCGCAAAGATTGATCACAGGCCCGCATCGTCACGGTGCGGGCATTGCTTTCAGAGGACTTGCTGAATGCGTGTTCTGCTGAGCGTGCTGGGTGTCGGTGTCTTGCTGGTCGCAGTGCTCGGATGGGCGCTGAGCGCCCCAAACACAATCCCGGAGAGCGCACTTGTCGGGCTTGAAGGCGATGCTGAGGCCGGGCGCAAGGTGTTTCTCGCGGGCGGCTGCGCCTCGTGCCATATGGAAACCGGCGATGATGCCGATCCGACCGTCCTCGCTGGCGGGCGGTCGCTTCAAAGCGATTTCGGCACTTTCTACAGCCCTAATATCAGCCCCGACCCCGAGCATGGGATCGGCGGCTGGACGCAGGCCGAATTCATCAACGCCTCGCTCCGCGGCGTCTCGCCCGATGGTCAGCATTACTACCCCGCATTCCCCTATCCGAGCTATGCCCGCGCTGATCCCCAGGATTTCGCGGATCTCCATGCCTATATCATGACGCTGCCGGCCGACCCGACGGAATCGCGCCCGCACGATCTGGGATTTCCTTTTACGATCCGGCGCGGGCTGGGGCTCTGGAAACAGCTTTACCTGCGCGACGACTGGGTGATCACGGGCGATCTGAGCGAAGCGGAAGCGCGCGGTCGCTACCTGGCCGAGGCGCTGTCGCATTGCGGTGAATGCCACACACCGCGCAACCTGATCGGCGGGCTTGATCATGACCGCTGGTTTGAAGGCGCGCCGAACCCGTCCGGGCGAGGCCGAATTCCCGCGATCGTCGGATCCGGCTTCACCTGGACCGAGTTCGATATCAGCGCCTATCTGGAAAGTGGGCTGACACCCGATTTCGATGTGGTTGGCGGGTCAATGGCCGCAGTTGTCGATAATCTGCGCCAACTCGACAAGGCCGATCTCGATGCAATCGCGGCCTATGTCATCCGCGCGGGCGAGTGAATCTGGCCGCGTCTGCGATCGCGCAATTGCGCCTTGTTTGAAACCCAGTCGCAAGCCATATTGTCCGCTGAGGCTTGACCAGGAAGCGCACTGCCGATGTCCGACACTCCCAAACCTGCAAGCGGTGTCAATGTCGCCCGGCTGACATTTACCGAAAAGTTCAGGCTTCAGACCTGGTTGATGGGCATCATTGCCTTCGCAGTCGTGCTGTTCCTGCTTGTGCAGGCGAAATTCATCCTAATCGCGCTTGCGATAGCCATCATCCTGTTCTCGCTCACGTCGGATGCGATCAACTCGATCTCGCGTCTCCAGATCGGGCAGTTCCGTATTGCCAACTGGCTCGCCTCGATCGCAGCAGTGGTGCTGATTGCATCGGGTCTACTGACACTCGCGGGGCTGGTCATCTCGCAGATCAACACAGTTCTGAGCACCACACTCTCCTACACCGAGGATGCGCAACGCGCGATCGCGCAGGTGTTCAGCTGGATGGGCGAGGACGTGGAGGAATCGGTGCTTCAGACAGTGCGCAGCATCGAGATCTCGGGCTATCTGCGACAGGCTGCCGGGCAGGCCGGCACGATCCTGAGCCAGGTTGTGTTGATCATCCTCTTTGTCGGATTCCTCTTTGCCGAGCGGGTCTGGTTCAACACCAAGCTTGAAAACCTGATGTCCGACCCAGCCCAGGCGCGGCGCGTGAGCCACATCATCAACTCGATCATCCGCCGCGTGAACCGCTATCTTCTGGTCAAGACGCTGATCTCGACACTGACCGGTTTTCTGATCTTCATGCTGCTGAGTGTGTTCAATCTGCAATTCGCAGCCGCAATGGGGCTCTTGACCTTCGTGCTGAATTTCATTCCCTCGGTCGGCTCGATCGTGGCGACCCTGGTGGTGACGCTGGTGGCCTATATCCAGGTGCCAGAGCCGCAAACCGCCGTGCTGATCTTCGTGCTCGCCGGGATGACTCAGTTTCTGCTCGGCAATGTGCTCGACCCGATGCTGATGGGCAAGACGCTGCGGCTCTCGTCTTTCGGAATCATCATTTCGCTCGCCTTCTGGGGCGCTGTCTGGGGCGTGCCGGGCATGTTTCTCGCCGTGCCCTTCATGGTGGCGGTCATGATCGTCTGCTCGCATATTCCGGCCGCGCGTCCCGTGGCGATCCTGCTCTCGCGTGAGGGACTGCCCGAGGAAGAGCTCCCATTTCAGAGCTTTCAGGATGGGCCGATGACCCCTGACGAGGCGGAGCGCCAATACCGCCGCGTCGTCGGCGCGGAATGACGTCTCAGGCAGGGGTGATGACACCATCGGGCGTCACGATGGCATCAAGCCGCTGATCCATGGACCCGGCAGGCAGTTCCGCAATCTCCTGCCCGGCATAGGCCAGGCCAACCGCAAGAACCGGCCCGGTCGCGCGTAATTCGGCGAGCGTCCGATCATAGAAGCCCCCACCATAACCCAGTCGATAGCCGCGTCTGTCAAAGGCCAGCAGCGGAACGATCAGGGCGTGCGGGATCACGGGCGCGGGTCTCGCCGGGATAAGGGCCTTGAAGCGGCCTTCAACCATGGGCGTGTCCGGTGTCCAGAGATGAAACTCCAGCGGCGCACCCAGTTCGCGGATGACCGGCACACAAACCGGGCCAGGATGTGCTTGCATGGCCGGAAGCGGGCAGAGTTCTCCGCGCATCGGCATGTAGCCTGCAAGGATCACGCTCCGCCCCGCGTCGCCGAATTCCTTCTCCAGCCGCTTGGCAACATGTCCGGCAGCGTCTCGGTCCAGCGATGCGCCGGAGGCCGCGGCACTGAGCCTGTCTCGCTGCTCCAGTGCCTGTGCACGCAGGCGCTTCTTCTGGTCCGCCAAGTCGGAGGGTGTCGACGTGCAGCCTGTCATCGCGTCACCCTGTCAGATCTTCCGGAACTGCACCAGTGCGAAATCCTTTTGGCTGATCGTGCCGCAGGGTGACATGCGGCGCACCTCGTTGCCGCGCCATTGCAGGCTCAGGCGCGCACGCGATTCTGCGAAGACGCGCGCAAGGTCATACTTGCCACCAGGGCCACGGCCCCGAACAGGCTATAGCCCATCAACGCTGCAAGAAGACCGAAACCGCTGGCGAACAACACACCGCCACCGAGCAGCCCCGAGATAATTGCTATTCCAAAACAGGTAAGCATGATTCTCGGCCTCATTGATCACGACCGATTTCAGGATCACATGAGAACTGTCAACAACGTCTTAACGCGAACACAAATAGAGGGTCGGCGCGATGTTCTGTCAGCGTCAGGCATCACCCTTCTGGTGATGGCTCTCGAATTCCTGGTTCAGATTTCGGACGATCTCGTTCAGGCGCGGCTGACGCTCGCGACGCAGCCGCTCTGCCGTGATGACCGCAAAGAGATCCGCCTCGGTCCGATCAAGATCATCATTGACAAGGACATAGTCATATTCGGCCCAGTGGCTGATTTCGTCGCGTGATTTGCGCATCCGTGTGGCAATCACCTGATCGCTGTCCTGTCCGCGTGCGCGCAGTCGTAACTCCAGCTCGGCAATCGAGGGTGGTAGGACAAAGATCGACACGACGTCCTTGCCAAGGACCGAGTTTCGAATCTGCTGGCCTCCTTGCCAGTCGATGTCGAAAAGGGTGTCCTGCCCTGCCCTGACCGCAGCCTCGACCGGCGCCTTGGGCGAGCCGTAGAGATTTCCGAAAACCTCTGCGTGCTCGAGCATCTCGTCACCTTCGATCATGGCCTCGAACGCGTCCCGAGAGCGAAAGTAGTAATGCGTCCCTTCCACTTCGCCCGCGCGTGGTGGACGAGTCGTGGCCGAGACAGAAAAACGGATCGATGGATCCCACGCGATCAACCGATTCGCGAGCGTTGACTTCCCCGCTCCAGAGGGCGATGACAAAATGATCAGCAATCCGCGCCGTGACATGACCTGCTCCTTGGGATCCGCCCATCGCCTGTCGGGCATAGCATGAGCAAGGTCAAGCCTCCAG
>SLKB01000145.1 GCA_007134805.1 Paracoccaceae bacterium | reverse complement strand
TGCAACAGGTGGCGCACGAGCATCACGAGGCTCACACCAGCGACAACCACCATGGCAAGGCGAACCTCGGGGTCGCGCAGGATCGAGCCCTGCCCGCGCCATTGCCGCGCTCCCGGCCATGCCCTGCGGCTCAGCGCCGGAAGCAGAAAGATGAGCACCAGAACCTCCACGACCGGCCCGGAGATGACACCCTCCGGTGCAATCCCGGCCGTCGAGAGCGTGGACATCGCGAGCGTCAGCGCGAGCAGAGGCGGGCTCCCGGCCATCGACAGCATCACCCAGAGCACGAGCGTCAAGGCAAGGTAGACCGGGGCGATGAGCCGAATCTGTGCGTCGAGACGCGCCAGCGTCAGATCATCGACCCGGCTGTCGTGAAACGGATCGGCCTGAAGCCGCGCCGCGGGGCTGACGCCAGCCGTGGTTTCGCGCGTGATCCCGAGCATCTCGAACCCGCCGAGGTTCAGTGGCGCAAGGATCGCCATGGCAACAACCAGCAGGAACAATCCTCCCCCCCAGGCGACAGTCGCGCGCCAAAGGTTCAGGCTACGCGAGGCCTCATCCTCGATGAGCGACGCCCCTGTCGTGGTGAAGGCAGAGACCATCTCGAACCACGCCATGCCGAACGACAGCCCAAGCCCCGCCTCTGTCAGGGGGAGCGCCATCAACGCCGGCAGCCCGAGATAGATCAGACTTAGATAGGCGAAGGGGTGGATGCGCGTGCGGGCCTGACTAGCCCCGGAGCGGGTCGCCAGATGCACGAGGATCGCAAGGCTCGCCACCAGCAGGCTGGAATAGAGAAAGCCGCGCGCAGGCCCATATTCGGACAAGGTGAAGGCCACCGATGCCGGCAAGAGCATTGCCAGCGCTGTTGCGGCGATCGACCCGACAATGACCGTTGCGGCGTGGGATTTCTCGTGCATCTCCTGGGCTCTGTTAGCGTGCAAACCGGGCGGCGCGCGCGGTCAGAAGAACTCGACCGCGACCTGCAGCAACTCATCGACCTTGGCGACATCTCCTGTAAGCGAAAACACCACCACGAGATCCCCCTCCCGCAACACCACATCGCCTGTGGGGCGCTTGAACTCACCATTTTGCAACACACCCACGAGCAGCGTACCCTCCGGGAACGAGATGTCGCGCACGCGGGCATTGGCCAGTTGAGAAGTGCGCAGCACTTGCGCCTCGATCACCTCGGCCTCGCGCTCGCCAATCAGGTAGACGGACCGGACGCGACCATGGCGTACATGGCGCAGGATCGACGAGACAGTGAGGGCGCGCGGGTTGATATACGCGTCCACCCCAAGCGCGCCGGCCAGCGGCATCATGCCTGCATCATTGACAAGCGAGATCGTGACCTTGCCCCCCATGGACTTGGCGCGTACGGCCGCAAGCAAATTGGTGCGATCATCATCGGTCAGCAGCACCACCGCATCGGTCTTGTTGATCCCAGCTTCGATCAGCAACTCGGCATCCATCCCGTCGCCATGCAGGACGATCGAGCGCTCGAGCGCGTCCGCCGCCCGCTCGGCCCGCGCGCGGTCGCGCTCGATTACCTTGACGCGCACCCGCTCGGGCTGAAGTTCGAGCGTGCGCGCGACCGACAACCCCACATTGCCGCCGCCAATCACCAGCACACGGTCCTGCCGATGCGTCGTCTTGCCGAACACCTCGAAGGCGCGCGCGATGTCGCGGGCGTCAACGAGGACATGGATGTCATCGCCCGCGAAAAGCTGGTCCTCGGGCTCGGGCGCGAACATCCGCTTGCCGCGGCGCACCCCCGCGACCATGATCCGCAGCGTCGGGAACAACTCTGAGAGTTGCCGCAGCGAGGTATTCAGGACCGGGCAGCGGTCATCGAGATGCAGCCCGAAGAGCACTGCCTTCCCGCCGAAATACTCATTGACATCGAAGGCTTCCGGGTAGGCGATGCGCTTGAGCGTGGCTTGGCTGACCTCGCGTTCCGGGCTGATGATCACGTCGATGGGCAGATGCTCGCGCCGGAACAGGTCGGAATATTGCGCAGACAGATAGCCCTGCTCGCGCAGACGGGCAATCTTGCGAGTGACGCCGAACACCGAATGCGCCACCTGACAGGTGACCATGTTCACTTCGTCAGAATAGGTGGCGGCGATGACCATGTCGGCATCTTTCGCACCCGCTTCTTCCAGCACCGACGGATGGCTCGCGAACCCGATCACCCCGCGTACATCGATCGAGTCCGTCGCGCGCTGCACAAGGCCGGGCTTGTTGTCGACGACCGTGACATCATTGTCTTCGCTCGAGAGATGGCGTGCAATCTGCCAGCCGACCTGTCCCGCCCCGCAAACGATCACCTTCATCGCGCCAAACCTCCTTCTGCTCCGGGCATCGCAGCATCACCACCCGATGGCCAGTGTTGCGCGGTGATGCAAGCGCGGTGGATCACGTCAGGCCTTGATTTCGGTAAGCCGGGCCGTGTTCACGCCCAGCGTCTTGAGCTTGCGGTGCAGGGCCGAGCGCTCCATTCCTACGAAACTCGCCGTGCGGCTGATATTGCCGCCAAAGCGCTGGATCTGGGCGAGCAAGTACTCGCGTTCGAACATCTCGCGCGCCTCCCGCAGCGGCAGGGCGGTCAGCGCCCCCGAAAGCACAAGCTGCGCGCCGTCAAGATCCTCGGTTTCGGGCGTGTCGGTCTGCAGATCGCGCAGGTCGATCGGTTTGCCGGGCTCGCCCAGGATCAGTGTGCGTTCGATGACATTGCGCAGCTGGCGGACATTGCCCGGCCAGCGCATCGTCTGCAGATGCGTGCGCGCGGCCTCGGTCAGCTCCTTGCGGGGCAGGCCCTGGGTGCGGTGCAACTCGTCTATGAAATACTCGGCCAGCAGCGGAATGTCCTCGCGCCGGTCTTCAAGCCCTGGCACCTTGATTGGCACGACGCTCAGCCGGTCGAACAGTTCCTGCCGGAACTGCGACTCGCGCACCAACACCCCCAGATCACGGCTGGTCGCGCTCATGAAACGCAGGTCCACGCGCACCTTGTCGGCGCCGCCGACGCGCAGGAATTGCTGCTCGACCAGGACGCGCAGGATCTTGGATTGGGTGCCCAGAGGCATGTCCGCAACCTCGTCGAGATAGACCACCCCTCCATGCGCCTGCTCCAGAAGTCCCGGCTCGATTCCGCGCTCGGTGCTTTCGCGGCCGAAGAGCACCTCTTCCATCCGCTCCGGCTCGATCGTCGCGGCCGAGACAGACACGAAGGGCGCGCGTGCTCGGTCGGAATTCTGATGCACATGTCGCGCCGCCATTTCCTTGCCCGCGCCCGGGGGGCCTGTGAACATGATCCGCGCATTCGACTGGGTAACCTTCTCGAGCTGGGCGCACATCCCGCGGTAGGGGCCGCTTTCGCCCACCATGGCCGCAGCCGTCACATCACGCCGGCGCAGCGCCAGATTCTCGCGGCGTAGCTTTGACGCCTCCATCGCGCGGCTGATTACGACCATCAGCCTGTCGATATTGAAGGGCTTCTCGATGAAATCATATGCGCCCTGTTTGATTGCGGCGACCGCGATCTCGACATTGCCGTGACCCGAGATAATAACGATCGGGATATCCGGGTTCGACCGCTTGACGGTCATCAGGATATCGATGCCGTCCATCTTGCTGTCCTTCAGCCAGATGTCGAGCACCATCAGCGCTGGCGGGCTCGAGTTAACCTCGGCCATCGCCTCTTCGGAATTTGCAGCAAGCCGCGTCTCGAAACCTTCATCAATCAGGATTTCCGAAATCAATTCGCGAATATCGCGCTCGTCGTCAACAATCAGGATGTCGCTCATGCCTTAACTTCCGCCATTTCCTTGTCTGTAGTGGCCGCCGCGCGTTCGGGCGTCATGCGCGGCAACCAGATCACGGCCATCGCGCCTGCACACGTGTCGTCCTCGAAGACCGGGGCATCGTCAAGCCGCAGGCTGCCGCCATGTTCCTCGATGATCTTGCGCACGATGGGCAGCCCGAGTCCGGTGCCTTCGCTGCGTGTGGTCACATAGGGCTCGAACAGCCGCACCCGGTCTTCGGGCAACCCGATCCCATTGTCGGCGATGGTGATGCGCAGGTCCTCGTCGCGCAGGTTGAAACTGACCTTGATCCGAGGGGTGAATTCAATGTCAGGGGCCTCCTGCTGGCGCGACTGGATCGCCTCGCCTGCGTTCTTCATGAGGTTGGTGAAGGCCTGCGCCATCATCGTCTCGTCCACCTCGACCATGACCGCGCGATCGGGCAGTTCGGCCGTGAAGTGCACCTCGGGCTGGCCGCTTTCCTGAAGCAGGATCGATTCGCGCAAAATGGCGCAGAGATCGCGCGGACGGCGGTCGGGTTCGGGCATTCGCGCGAAGCGCGAGAATTCGTCGACGATCCGCCGCAGGTCTTCGGTCTGGCGCACGATGACCGAGGTGAGTTGCGCAAGACTTGCGGCATCGGCTTCCTCCAGCTTGCGCGAGAATTTCCGCTCGATCCGGCCCGCGGACAACTGGATGGGGGTGAGGGGGTTCTTGATTTCATGCGCGATCCGGCGCGCGACATCCCCCCAGGCGGCCATGCGCTGGGCGCTGACCAACTCGCTCACATCGTCGAAGGCCACCACGAACCCTTCAAGCCGACCGTCACTGCGCCGCCGCTCGGCCACGCGGACCAGAAGCGTCTCCAGGCGCCCGCTGCGCGTGAGGCGAAGCTCTTCCTGCACGCGGACCTGACCAACTGGCGCACTGCGCAACCGCTCGACAAGGGGGCCGAATTCGGGGACGATCTCGGCCAGCAGCGCGCCCTGCGCGCTCTCGCCAGTGATCTCGAGCATGGTCTCGGCCGCGCGATTGATGAACTCGACCCGCCCCTCATCATCGAGTCCGATAACCCCGGCCGTGACCGAACCCAGAACCGAATCGAACAGCCGCCGCCGCGCCTCGATCTGTCGGGTATTCTCCAGCAGTGTCTCTCGCTGGCCCTTGAGTTGCAGGGTCATCTGGTTGAACACCCGGCCAAGAAGCGCAATCTCGTCATCATCATTGGCGACGTGGACGCGCACGTCCAGATCGCCGTTGCCGACCCTCTCGGCGGCCGACGCAAGCCGCCCCACGGGGCGCGCCAGGCGCTCGGCAAAATTCATGCCAAGCCACACAGCCGCGAGGATCAGGATCAACGCAAATCCGAGGTACAGCGCGCCGAACTGGAACAGAAGCTGGCCCCGGTCGCGCTCGAGTTGCTGGTAGAAGGCGACCGTCTCGCGGGTCTCGTCAAGCAGGCTCAGGATCTCGCCATCGACCTCGCGCGCGACGTAGAGATATCTGTCGAAGAAATTCTCGAGCGCAACCAACGCGCGAAATTCGTTGTTGGGCCAGTCCCGGATCACCACGATCCCGTCTTGCGCGCGCGCCAGATCCTCGAGATCGGGTGGCGTGAAATTAAAGCGGTAGGAGCGCTCGCCACGTGCGCGGATCTCGCCCTCGCCATCGATGATGAAGGCCACGCGCAGCCCACGCTGGATCTGGCCCTGCGCTTCCGAGAGAAGCGAGCGCAACTCCCCCTCGCCCAGCAGCGGGAAGACCCGCCGCACTGTGTCGAGATAGGCGGCAAGCTCGCCTGCATCGGTGCGCAAGTCGCGCTCCTGCTCCAGTTGATAGGCCTCGGCCGCTGCAAGCGAATTGCCCACCACCCGCTGGACCCGGTCCGAAAACCACCCCTCAAGCCCGACATTGAGCGTGATCGCCGCGAATACAGCCACTGTCACTGTCGGCAAGAGCGCGATCGTGGCAAAGAGCGTCGAGAGCCGAAGATGCAGTTTCGCCCCCGCCGAGTCCGAGCGTCGGTCCGCGACCAGCCGCGCAACGCGCATCGCCACGAGCGCCGCGACGATCAGCACATAGACCAGATCCGTCAACAGGATCAGCAGAAGCCCGCGCGAATCGAACATCTGACCCAGCGGCCCCAGCGCCAGAAGCGTCAGTAGGACAAGCACCGGGCCCAGCAGCACGAGGCCGAGGGTCAGCCAGCCGTGCAGTCGCGGTGACGCTGCGCGGCGCCAGAGATGACGCCAAGGCATGGCTCTGCCGAAAGCCACGTGTGACAAAGCCCCCCCCTTGCCTCATCGGCCGAGTGTCGCTGCCCTGATCGCAGGGTGTTCTGAGGCGACCTTGCCACAGGTGTTGTTGTAATTCTACATCGAAATCACGCGCTCAGGCGCGCCTCTTGCATCGACGGAGCATCTACCCGAACCGATTTGCACCATGGGCTCTCGCACCTCCGAATCGCATAACGCGGCTATGGATCCGCGCAGCGATCCTCTCCGCGCAGCCGTCCGATACGCTGGTGCCGACAAAGGACGCACCACAACCATTACGAGTAAGCGCGCGGATGCAAATCGTCGCGGTCACATCGATTTTTGGTGACAACTTTGGTGGGCTGTGGTGACATAGCAGTATTCCATTCAGAGAAGGAGGAAATGAATGTCATTGAGTTCCCATATCGAAGAACTCCGCCGAAAGCATGAAAACCTCTCTGACAAGGTCGAATCCGCACAGCGAAGCCCGGGCGTGAGCGATCTCGAGATTGCAGAATTGAAAAAGCAGAAATTGCGTCTGAAGGAAGAAATCGTGCGTCTGTCACACGCATAAGGCGATAGACAGATCAAAAAGCAAACGGCCCGCGCGATGCGGGCCGTTTTCGATTCGGCCGGTGCCGGGCCAAGCTCAGCCGAAGAATTGCGCGCCATTCGCGCTTATGGTCGAGCCATTGATGAACTCGGCGTCATCGGACACGAGGAAGGCCACGCAACGTGCTATCTCTTCGGGCTCGCCGAGCCTGCCGGCGGGGATGCCGGATATGATGCTTTCGCGCACCTTTTCGGGCACGGCCATCACCATCTCGGTGGCGATATATCCCGGGCAGACGGCGTTTGCCGTGATCCCGAAGCGTGCACCTTCCTGAGCGAGGCTCCGCACAATTCCGATATCGCCCGCCTTGGTGGCCGCGTAGTTCACCTGCGCGAATTGACCCTTCTGCCCGTTGACCGAAGAGATCACGACCACGCGGCCGAATTTGCGCTCGCGCATACCGGGCCAGATCGGATGCACGGTGTTGAACACACCCGTGAGGTTGGTGTCGATCACCTCTTTCCACTGTTCTGGAGTCATCTTGTGGAAGGGCGCGTCGCGGGTGATGCCGGCATTGGCGACCACGACCTCGATCGGCCCAAGCTCTTCTTCGACCTTGGCGACCCCGGCCTTCGACGCCTCGTAATCGGCCGCGTTCCACTTGTAGGTCTTGATGCCGGTCTCTTCGGTGAATTTTGCCGCCGCCTCATCGTTGCCGGCATAGGTTGCGGCAACCTTGTAGCCTTTTTCCTTCAGCGCCTTCGAAATTGCCGCGCCAATCCCGCGCGACCCCCCTGTGACCAGAGCCACTCGTCCCATTCTGTCCCCTCCTTCAGAGATTTTCGTTTGCAGAACAAACGCTAGTCAAACCTGCGGTGATGCGCAACAATATCGCGCATCACCCCTTTCCTTCAGCGTTCCAGACACATCGCGACACCCATGCCGCCCCCGATGCACAGCGTGGCAAGGCCCTTTTTGGCATCGCGGCGCTGCATCTCGAAGAGAAGCGTGTTCAGGATTCGGCAGCCCGATGCGCCGATCGGATGGCCGATCGCGATTGCGCCACCATTGACGTTCACTTTCTCCGGATCCCAACCCATGTCCTTGTTCACGGCACAGGCCTGCGCGGCGAAGGCCTCGTTGGCCTCGACAAGGTCGAGATCCTCCGGTGACCAGCCGGCCTTGGCAAGCGCCTTGCGGCTGGCATGGATCGGCCCGACCCCCATGATCGACGGGTCGAGTCCCGCAGTCGCATAGCTCGCGATACGCGCAAGCGGTGTCAGGCCACGCTTTTCGGCTTCCTCGGCGCTCATCAGCATAACCGCTGCTGCCCCGTCATTGAGCCCCGAGGCATTGGCCGCGGTCACCGAACCGTCTTTGGAAAAGGCCGGGCGCAGTTTCTGCATCGCCTCGATAGTGGCGCCGTGGCGAATATACTCGTCATCCTCGACCACGATATCACCCTTGCGGGTCTTGACGGTGAAGGGCGTGATCTCGTCCTTGAAGCGGCCTGCCTTCTGCGCGGCTTCGGCCTTGTTCTGGCTGGCAACCGCGAATGTGTCCTGCTCTTCGCGGGTGATCTGCCATTTCTCGGCGACGTTCTCTGCAGTCTGGCCCATGTGATAACCGTTGAACGCGTCCCAGAGCCCGTCGCGAATCATCGTGTCGATCATCTTGAGATCGCCCATCTTCTGGCCGGCACGCAGATGCGCGACATGGGGGCTCAGCGTCATGTTTTCCTGACCGCCCGCCAGCACGATTTCGGCATCGCCAAGCTGGATATGCTGCGCGCCCAGTGCCACGGCGCGCAGACCCGAGCCGCAGACCTGGTTGATGGACCAGGCCGCGGATTCAATGGGCAGGCCAGCATTGACATGAGCCTGACGCGCAGGATTCTGCCCCTGCCCTGCTGTGAGCACCTGTCCGAGAATCGTTTCCGAGACCTCTGCCTTGTCGATACCCGCGCGGGCCACGACCGCCTCGAGCACGGCCGCGCCGAGATCATGCGCGGGGATCGTCGCGAACCCCCCTCCAAAAGACCCGACAGCTGTTCGGGCGGCGGATACGATCACTACGTTGGTCATGGGAACTCCTCTCTCCATACCTTTGGTGTACGGGCAGAAGCGCGTGCCTCTGCCGCCGAAGCCAACCTCGTTGTAACATGCCTGCCAGACGGTGCAATGCAGCTTGCGTGCCGGGGCGCGGGCTATTTCAGGGCAGGCTGAACTGGCCCCCATTTCGACCGGACAGTCAGGCATGAACATGGAGGCTTAGGTTTATGCCTGAGCACGTGCTTATGTCTGGAATTGAGATCATCAATGATGGCGGCCGTCGGCGCCGC